>JBOGIZ010000039.1:0-2189 GCA_050747805.1 Vicinamibacterales bacterium
ATCCCGCACCGCGTGATAGTTGTCTCCAGCCTCGAGCGCGATGACTCGATGCTCGTCGACCGTCAGCTTGCCTTTCTGATTCGCCGACAGCACTTCGAGCTCCACCGCGTCAGAATGGCGACCGCCGTTCTCCTTGAACGAGAAGCGTGACGCGTTCATTTCGACGGTCAGATACAGATCCGCGGTCGATTGAGCCGTCTTGAACGGCGCCGCGGACACCCGCATCTGGATGTCGCTCACGGAAATCGGATTGGCCATCGCCCCCATCAGTGCCGATGACTTCCCGATTGGCGAGTCCGAGGGCGACGACGACCCGGGCTTCGTCGCCAGGTACGCCTTCCGCGCACGAACGACGAGGCCCGGCCGCACCATCTTCACATCGATCGCGTGGATCTTCCCGTCGAGCGCCTTCGTGTCGAAGCCCAGCAGGTAATAGCTGCTGTTCTCCTGGCGAATGCGCGCGAACGCCGGCGCGAGGTCGTTCGTATCGACCGTCGCAAATCCGTTGGTCTGGTCTGCGAGCACGCGAAGACTATCGTGCGAAAGCAACAGCTCGCCGTGCAACATGCTCTCCCAGCCGGGGCGGTCCGCGTTACTCCCGAAGGTCTCGAACTGCGATAAATCGGGAGCAACCAAGCCTTGTGAATCAATCGTGTAGAAGCTGACGTCAGACCGATTCGCTGCCGAGATCGTCTGCCTGAGCATTTCTTCCAACTGGCGCGCGCGCGGATTCGTCAGGTCATTCAGGTCGTAATCCACTCCACTGCTGAAGAGAAGAACACCCTTGCGACGACCTCGAATCGGCGCAAGATAACTGGTCAGGCTCTTAATCGTCTCGAGCATGGCCAGGGCATTCTCAAACCTTTCGGCACCATTTAGCTGGACGTTGCCGGGTGGGACCCCAGTGGCCCCGGCTCCCCTTCCGCGTCCACTCGTGTCGTACAGGGAGTCCTCCTCTGCCGCCAGCGCCGCGGACTCGGTCGGCGCGCCCGAGAAGGACCGAATGGCCCTCAACGCCAGCGCCGAATCATGCGTCAGCGCCTGGGACATCGTCCCGCCCGACCCCACAACGGCAACGAGATCGTTCGGCCCGACGTCGTCCGACACGAATGCGGCGGCGGCGTCCCGCACGCGCTTCGTGTCGTGGAACGCGGTCTCCATGTTGTCGAGCACGATCGCGAACACCCGTCCGTCAAACGGAGGGTTCGACGCCGCGTCGGCGGGATCGAGCCGCGCCGCGACCGCCGCGCGCGCGGCTGCGGCTTCAAAGGACAGCTGCACTTTCGTGAACGTCGTTATCGGCTGAGGCTTCCGGTCTTCGTACAGGACGAAGTCGGTTTTCTCCAGGCCTGTGACAGCCGCGCCGGCCCGATCGGTGACGCTGGCGTCGACTTCCACGTAGTTGACGTCGCTCCTGAATGTTGGAGGTGGTTGCTGGACGACCAGACTCGCCAGCGCGACGGCCGCTATCGAGCGAACCACCATCATCCCGGTATAATCTCATGACTATGCGCATCGCGATCGGCAGCGATCACGCGGGATTTCCGCTGAAGCAGCACGTGATCGCGACGCTCGCGCGCCTGGGTCACGACGTCGACGATCGCGGGACGCACGACGAAACGCCCGTCGACTATCCGCCCATCTGCGCCGACGTGGCGCGGTCGGTCGCCGCGGGCCGCGCCGAGCGCGGCATCGTCGTCGGCGGCAGCGGCCAGGGCGAGCAGATCACCGCCAACAAAATCCACGGCGTTCGCGCGGCGCTCTGCAACGATCTCTATACGGCCCGGATGTCGCGCGCGCACAACGACGCCAACGTGCTCTCGCTTGGCGGGCGCATCGTGGCGTTCGGACTCGCGGAAGAAATCGTGGAGTTGTGGCTCGGGACGCCGTTCGAAGGCGGACGCCACCAACGCCGCGTGGATCAGATCACGTCGATCGAGCGGCAGGCCTGAGCAAATGACACACATGGCTTCACCCACCGACACCGAATCCCGCTGGCGCGCGCTTTCGGACGCCGACCCGGAGATCGACGACGCGATCCACAAGGAGCTGCACCGCCAGAACAGCGGTCTTGAACTCATCGCGTCGGAGAACTTCGTCAGCCGCGCGGTGCTGCAGGCGGCGGGGTCGGTCCTGACAAACAAGTATGCGGAAGGCTATCCGGGCAAGCGGTACTACGGCGGCTGCGA
>JBOGIZ010000040.1:0-8536 GCA_050747805.1 Vicinamibacterales bacterium
GTTGTACATGCCGCGCTCCATCACGTCGATGTAGCGGCCATCGCCCGTGGCCATGAAGAGGCGCTGGTTCAGCGTCATGAACATCAGCACCGCGCAGGTTTCTGAATACGCGGAAATGTTCGGGAGCGCGTAAGGCCGGCCGAATCCTTCGTTGCCGGTCGCGCCGACGCCGCCCGTGACGTACATCTTGCGGCTGACGGCGTCGCTCCACAGGCGGTGGCCCGCTTCGAAGTACGGCTCGAGTCGGGTCAGCACGCCGGCGTCGACCAGCGACACCATGAGCGTGACGCAGTTGACGGCGTGGCCCACCGCGTCGCGCTGCTCGAGCACTGGCATGTACGACTGGTTGTGCCGGCTGCGATTGACCGAATTCGGGAGTCCGCGGATGTCGAGGTAGTGCTTCGCCAGATCCAGATGCCGCCGGTCGTGCGTGATCCGGTACAGCTGGATGCAGTTCGTCGCGTCGCGCTCGCCTCCGGAAAACGGCGGATTGCGAGTCTTGAAATCGTCGTAGAGCGCGGCGGCATCGCGGATGGCGGCGTCGAGCAAGTCGCGATTGCCGGTCAGCTCGAACCTGACGGACGCGACCTCGAAATCGGCATTGCCGCGCGCCGGCCGCTGCAGAAGACGCTGCACGGCGGTTTCGACCTGCGCCTCCAGCGCGGGATCGGGATGGGTCTTGAGCGACCGCATCGCGGCCTCGAGGATGTTGCTGTTGAGGCCGCGGAAATTGCCCTCTGCTTTCTGGAATTGAAACGGAATCGTCACCCGCGCATTCGTGTCGACGCGCGGCCGCCAGAAGCCATCATCGAGCGTGACGTCCCAATGGCGTTTGGGCTGAATCGGATAATCGGCGACCGGCGTGTATTGCGTGTCCGAGATTCGGGGATTCGCCGCCGCGGACGCCGGCTCCGCCGGCATCTCCGCGCGTACCCCGACCGCATACGCCGCCAATCCCGCCGCGGCCGGCGTCGCCTTCAGGAAGTCGCGTCTGAGCATTCTGCTCATGCGGCAGTATAGCCAGAAAAGACTGCCGATTGGCCATTGCCGATTGGCGATCGACGGATTGCCGAGTGGCGATGGCCGATCGACGGATTGACGGTTGGCGATTGGATTTGCGAGTGCCGAACGGCGTCGATGGCAGATTGGCGATTGAAGAATCGGGTCACGATCGACTCGGCAATCGCACTCGGCAATCGCACTCGGCAATCAAATCATCACTCGGCAATCCGTCGATCGCCAATCCGCACTCGGCAATCCGTCGATCGGCAATCGCCAATCGCCAGCCGGCAATTATTTGATGGAGCCCGGCTGTGTGCCAGCGATGAACGCTTCGTTGATGACGTCGGGGTCGGTCGGGTCCGCCACCGCGCCCGTGGTTCTGTCGATGGGTACGAAAACGATGTTGCCGGGTGCCTGGAACTGCGGCGGGTCCTTGCGGTCGCCAATCCACGCTTTGAAGATGTCGATCCAGATGGGGAGCGCCGCGGCGGCGCCGTCCTCGCCGTGCCCGAGCGTTTTCTTCAAGTCGTAGCCGACCCACACGCCGAGCGTGAGATCGGGATCGAAGCCGATGAACCAGGCATCGGTCCAGTCTTCCGTCGTGCCCGTCTTGCCGGCAATCGGCCACTTCAGGGCGGCGGCCTTCGCGCCGGTGCCGCGCTCGACGACCCCGCGCAGCATGTTGGTCAGGACGAACGCCGTGTCGGCGCGGATCGCGTCCTGCGGCTGCGGCCGGTTCTCCTCGAGGACGTTGCCTTCGCGATCCGTGACACGAAGGATCGAATACGGCGGAATCCGGACGCCCTGGTTCGGGAACACGGAATAGGCGCTCGTCATCTCGATCAACGACTGCTCGGCGGCGCCGAGCGCCACGGGCAGGTACGGCGGGATGGGCGCGGTGAGTCCGAAGCGGCGCGCGTACGCAATCACCTGGTTCGGGCCGAGCGCGGCCATCAGCTTCACGGCGGGCACGTTGCGCGAATGCTCGAGCGCGCGCCGCAGCGTGATCGGTCCCCAGAAGTCGTGCTCGTAGTTATGCGGCGCGTACGGGGGCTGGTTCGGTCCGTTCGCAGGAAAGGTGACGGGCGAGTCGTCGATGAGCGTCGCCGGCGTGTAGCCGCGGTCGATGGCCGCCGTGTAGACGATCGGCTTGAACGCCGACCCCACCTGCCGGAGCGCCTGCGTCGCGCGGTTGAACTTGCTGCGATCGAAATCCGAGCCGCCGATCATGGCGCGAATCTGGCCCGTGTGGTTGTCGATCGCGAGGATCGCGCCCTGCACGAGCGGCGGCTGATCGAGCAGCGCGGTGCCGGTGTGCGCGCCGGCATCGAGCGTAAGGAGGCGCGCCTCGACGAGATCGCCGCGGCGCACGAGAGCCGACGCGGCCGTCTTGTGCGTCCAGGCGAAGCCCTTGCGATCGATCGCCAGCTGATAGTCGCCGGCGCGCAGACGCATCGACGTGGCGTCGGCCGATTCGACGACCGCGGGCACGACGTCGCCGACGGCGAAGGGCCGATCCCAGCGCGGATCCTTGAAGCCGCCAATCGTGTGCCGCTCGTCAATCACATTGCGCCGCGGTTTGCGGAAGCCGTGCAGGTGATCGAGGCGGCGCAGGCCGTCGTCGAGGGCGCGGTCGGCGACGGCCTGTAGTTTCAGATCGAGGCCCGTCTGGACCGTGAGGCCGTTCTCGTACAGCTCCTTCGCGCCGTACTTCGCCTCGAGCTGCTTGCGGACCTCTTCGAGAAAATACGGGGCGATCGATGACGCGGACCGTGTCGGGGCGAGGACGATCGGCTTGGCCTTTGCCGCCTCCGCCTGCTTCTGCGTAATGAACCCGTCTTCCGCCATCCGGTCGAGCACGTACGCGCGGCGTCCGAGCGCGCGCTCCATGTTCAGCGCCGGATCGTAGTAGCGCCAGGATTTGAGGAGGGCGGCGAGCATCGCGGCTTCGTCGAGCGTCAGATCCTTGGCCGATTTCCCGAAGTACGTTCGCGCCGCCGCTTCGACCCCGTACGCGCCTTCGCCGAGGTACATCTGATTCGCGTAGAACGCGAAGATCTCTTCCTTGGTATAGCGCTTTTCGATCTGGAGCGTGACGATCGCTTCCTTGATCTTCCGCTCGGGGCTCGTGTCGCCCAGCTCGTAGCCGACGGCATGCGCGAACAGGGTGCGCGCGAGCTGCTGCGTGATCGTGCTCGCGCCAACCGGCCGCGTGTAATGGCCGGTGACCAGCCCCTCGGCCTTCGCAAACGCATCGCGGGTCGCCGCCAGCGCGATGTGCGGCAGGCTCAGACCGAAATGGTGAAAGAAGTTCTTGTCTTCCGCCGCCAGGATCGCGTTGCGCAGCGTCGGCGAGATGTCGCTGTACGTGATGACGACCCGCCGCTCGGTCGCAAACTCGCCCACGACCGCGCCGCGCATGTCGTAGACCCGGGTGATCGTGCTCGGCGTGTAGTCGTCGAGCGCCGAAATCTGCGGGAGGTCGCCAGCAAAGGCGAACAAGACGCCGCTGGCAATCCCCAGGGCGGCGGCGAGAACAAACAGCAGGACGAGCCCGGCATTCCGGGCGAGCGTGACGACGTACTTAGCCATCGAGGCGAGAAACCCGTCGGGACAGGACCTGCACGGAGTATAGCACCCGCGACTTACGGGACTGCGATTCAGGCACACACCGGTCAGGCATTGACATGTCGACGCTCATATTATATATTCTGACGGTTATAAAGATTGAGTCCGGGCCGAACGGCCGAGCATAGCGAGGGCACATCACATGAGCAAAATTATTGGCATTGACCTGGGCACGACGAACTCCTGCGTGGCCGTGATGGAAGGCGGCGAGCCGATCGTCATCACCAACCCCGAAGGCAGCCGCATCACGCCGTCGGTCGTGGGGTTCACCAAGTCGGGCGAGCGGCTGGTCGGGCAGGTCGCCAAGCGCCAGGCGGTCACCAATCCCGAGAACACCGTGTTCTCGATCAAGCGGTTCATGGGCCGCAAGTACGACGAGGTGACCGAGGAAATGAAGATGGTGCCATACCAGGTCGTACGCGCCACCAACGGAGACGTTCGCGTGAATGCCGGAGGCAAGGAATATTCGCCGCCCGAGATCTCCGCGATGATTCTTCAGAAGCTGAAACAGGCCGCGGAGGAGTACCTCGGCGGATCCGTGACAAAGGCGGTCATTACCGTGCCGGCGTACTTCAATGACGCGCAGCGGCAGGCCACGAAAGATGCCGGCCAGATCGCCGGTCTCGAGGTCATGCGCATCGTCAACGAACCGACCGCGGCGGCGCTCGCCTACGGCCTCGACAAGAAGAAGGACGAAACCATCGCGGTGTACGACTTCGGCGGCGGCACGTTCGATATCTCGATCCTGGAAGTCGGCGAAGGCGTGGTCGAGGTGAAAGCCACCAACGGCGATACCCATCTCGGCGGCGACAATCTCGATCAGCGGATCATCGACTGGATCGTCGCGGAGTTCAGGAAGAGCGACGGCATCGATCTGTCCAAAGATCGCATGGCGCTGCAGCGGCTGAAGGAAGCGGCGGAGAAGGCGAAGATGGAGCTCTCCACCGTCATGGAAACCGACATCAACCTGCCGTTCATCACGGCGGACCAGAGCGGTCCGAAACATCTGTCGATGCGGCTCACGCGCGCGAAGTTCGAGCAGCTTGTGGAAGACCTGCTGCAGAAGAGCGTCGGTCCGACCAAGCAGGCGCTGTCCGACGCGGGCGTCGACGCGAGCAAGATCGATGAGGTCGTGCTGGTCGGCGGCTCGACGCGCATCCCGCGCGTGCAGGCGATCGTCAAGGAGCTCTTCGGCAAGGAGCCGCACAAGGGCGTCAACCCCGACGAGGTTGTGGCGGTCGGCGCCGCCATTCAGGCGGGCGTGCTCGGCGGCGAGGTCAAGGACCTGCTGCTCCTCGACGTCACGCCCCTCTCGCTCGGCATCGAGACGATGGGCGGCGTGATGACCACGCTGATTCAGCGCAACACGACGATTCCGACGCGCAAGAGCGAGATGTTCTCGACCGCGGCGGACAGCCAGACGAGCGTCGAAGTGCACGTGCTCCAGGGCGAGCGCCCGATGGCGCGCGACAACCGCACGCTTGGCCGCTTCCACCTGACGGGGCTTCCGTCCGCGCCGCGCGGCGTGCCCCAGATCGAGGTCACGTTCGACATCGATGCCAACGGCATCGTCAACGTGTCGGCGAAGGACATGGCGACCTCGAAGGAGCAGAAGATCACCATCACCGCGTCGAGCGGCCTCAGCAAGGACGAGGTCGACCGGATGATGAAGGAAGCCGAGTCGCACGCGGAAGACGACCGCAAGCGCAAGGAAGAAATCGAAACGCGCAATCACGCCGATCAGGCGGCGTACGCGGCGGAAAAAATGCTGAAGGACGCCGGCGACAAGCTCCCGGCGGCCGACAAGCAGCCCATCGAAGCGGCGATCGAGGAATTGAAGAAGGCGATCGAGAAAAACGACGTCGCGGATATGAAGCGCAAGATGGACACGCTCAACGCGGCGCAGCACCGCGCAGCCGAAACCATGTATCGGTCGGCCCAGGGTGGTGGACAGTCCGGCGGCGGACAGCCGGGCGCCGAACCGTCAGACGGAGGCTCCGCGCAGGGAGGCGGCAAGGCCGAAGGCGACGTGATCGACGCCGAAGTGGTCGAGGAAGAGAAGAAATAAGGGTCCGACTTCGCAATGGCCAACTCAACAAGGCGACCGCGTTCCACCAGACGGCTCGACAGCGGGCGCCTTGAGGAGTTGGTAGTTGGCTGTTGGGACTTGTTATGGATCTGTACACGCTTCTCGGCCTGACGTCCGACGCCTCGTCCGCCGACATCAAGCGGGCGTACCGTCGTCTCTCGAGGCGCTATCACCCGAACATCAACCCGGGGGATCGCGCGGCGCGTTCGCTGTTCGAGCGCATTTCGGAGGCGTACGAAACGTTGCTGGATCCCGATCGGCGGCGGCGATACGACGCATCGGAAGGATCGCCGGAGCCTGCTGGGGAAACGCTGTTCGAGTTCACGGGGTTCGATTTCTCGGCCGGAGCCCACGGTCCGGAGGCGGCGACGTTTTCCGAGCTGTTCGCGGACGTGCTGCATCCCGTGGCCGGCGAGTCGGGCGGCCCGGAGCCCGGCGCCGACATACACGCCGTGCTGACGGTCTCATTCGAAGACGCCATGCGTGGCGGCGAGCGCCAGGTGATCGTGACGCGACAGGACGTCTGTCGTGCCTGCGGCGGCGTGGGAGCGATTCGCACACCGGATGCCCGATGCGCGCCCTGCCACGGCACCGGACACGTCCGGTGGGCGCGCGGGCATATGGTATTCACGAAGAGCTGCGCGGCCTGCCGCGGGACCGGGCGCCAGCGCTCGGCGCGCTGCGCCGTGTGCGTTGGCCACGGGCAGCACGTGCGCACTGAGGCCGTGCCGGTCCGAGTTCCCGCGGGCGTGGAAGAGGGCGCACGGCTTCGCGTGGGCGAATACGGACACGGAGGGCGCCGCGGCGGCAGGAACGGCGACCTGTACGTCACCGTGCATGTGCAGCCGCATCCGTCCTTTACGCGACGCGGCGACGACCTCGAGGTCGTCGCGCCGATCGGCGTGCACGAGGCCGTCCTCGGAACGCGCATCGAAGTGCCGTCACTGGACGGGCCGGTGAAGGTGCGAATTCCACCGGGCACGCAAGGAGGCCAGCGCTTCCGACTGAGCGAGCGCGGCGTGCGGACGCCGAGCGGCGGCTGCGGCGATCTGCTCGTCGAGATCAGGATCGTGCTGCCGCCGGTCGTCGACGAGCGCGGCAAGGAGCTCATGCGAGAATTCGCGCGGTTATATGAGAATCCGCCGATTCGTCAATGACGAAAGACGACTGACGAAAGACGAATGTAGATCGTTATGGCCAAACGCGGCGGTAAGGCGTACTACATGATCAGCGCGGTGGCGCAGAAGTTCAACATCCACCCGCAGACGCTCCGCCTGTACGAGCGCGAAGGGCTGCTGAAGCCGTCCCGCACGGAGGGTAACACCCGCCTCTATTCGGAAGAGGATCTCGAACAGCTCGAAACGATCCTGTCGCTGACGCGCGATCTCGGCGTCAACCTCGCGGGGGTCGAGATCATCCTCAACATGCGCCGCAAGATGGAGCAGATGCAGCACGAGGTGAACGAGTTCGTGGAGTACGTGAAGCACGAACTGGCGCGCGGTCTCGGCGACTGGGAGCAGCGCTTGAGCACCGCGCTCGTGAAGTCGTCGCCGACCGATCTCGTGCGCGCCTCGCAGCCGACGATCACGGTGGAAGAGGAGCCGCTGCCGAAGAAATCCGCCGATGTCAATGTTAAATGACGAATGCTGAATGACGAATGCTGACAACGCGTCGTGATAAAATCGCCGCGCGATTCAGGAATTCGTTTTCAGCATTCAGCATTCAGCATTGACATGTGCGACCGCTGTGACGACACTGGCTGGAAGTCTGTTGATGTCAACGGAGTCCGCCGCGTCGTCCGCTGCGACTGCTGGCGCGAAAATGCCATGGCGCGGCTGCTCGACGATGCGCGGATTCCGCCGCGGTATCGTGGCTGCGAACTCGAGACCTTCGTCACCTACCCCAACGAAACCTTGATGCGCGTCGTAGGGCGCGCGCGAAAGTTCGCGGAGGATTTTCCGGCCGGCGACGGCGCGCGAAAAGGGTTGTGCTTCATCGGACCGCCGGGGATTGGCAAGACCCATCTGGCGGTCGCGACGCTCAGGCGCGTAATTCTGACGCGCGGCGCGCGCGGACTCTTCTACGACACGCGCGATCTGCTGCGCTTGATCCGCAGCACTTACAATCCGCTCGTCCGCACCGCCGAAATGGATGTGCTTCGACCCGTGATGGACACCGACGTGCTTGTGCTCGACGATCTCGGATCGGAGAAGCCGTCGGAATGGGTCGAAGAGACGATGAATCTCATCGTCAACACGCGGTACAACGAGCGGCGTCATACGATCTTTACGTCCAACTACGAGGACAAGCCGGACGCGGAACCGGATGCCAAGGACTTCACGCTCAAGGAGCGCATCGGATTCCGGATCCATTCGCGGCTTCATGAAATGTGCGACTTCCTGGAATTCGACGGCGCCGACTTTCGTCATGCGCCGCCTCAGGCCACGGGAGATGACCTGCTGACGATGTGGAAGGCCAAGCCCAACCGGCGCTCGTTGCCGAGCCGCGCAAAGGGTCCCGTCCGCGCGCAGTTGAAGCCTGGAAAAGAGTTAGGCTGGTCTGGTGGAAAGGCTGGAACCTAGGCGGCTGACGCGCGACAACCCTCAATTCCCAACGTCTGACTCCCAAGGCGTCCGCGAAGCGGCGCTCGGGATCTACATCCACATTCCGTTCTGTTCGTCGATCTGCAACTACTGCAATTTCAACCGCGGTTTGTACGACGAAGCGCTGAAGACGCGATACGTTGACGCGCTGACACGCGAGATCTCCGGAGGCATCAGGCCGGGCGACGTCGGCGTCAAATCCGGCGATCGCGGC
>JBOGIZ010000041.1:0-2569 GCA_050747805.1 Vicinamibacterales bacterium
CCTCGGACTCCCCGACACGCGCTCTCGCTCGCCGCTTCGCCGGATCGCTCCGATCGCGTGGCTCGCTCGCTGCCGCTTGCTCGCGCCGCTCGTGCTCACTCGCGCCGCTCGTTCGCCTCGCTTGCAATCGCCGCGCATGGACAGGTATGTTTACGACTCGTGTACCCGCTGACCGTTTCCCGCAAATTCGGACAAACGTCCCGTCGTGAAGCATGGTGGCTGCAGCCCACCGTCGTCTTTCTTGGCCTCGGGGCGTTCATCGTCTACGCAACCTGGGCAGCGTTTCAGGGCAATCACTACGAATTCGGCCCGTACCTGTCGCCGTTCTATTCGCCGCTGCTCTTTGGTGAAGGGCCGCACGCGTGGTTCGGTCCGAAGCCGGGATGGTGGCCCGGGGCGCTGCCGTTCTCGGCTGCGCTGCTGATCCTGTGGGCGCCGGGTGGTTTTCGCGTCACGTGCTATTACTACCGCGGCGCGTACTACAAGGCGTTCTGGGCCGATCCGCCGGCGTGCACGGTGGGCGAGCCGCGCAAATCGTACTGGGGCGAGCGCACGTTTCCGCTGATCCTGCAGAACGTCCATCGGTACTTTCTGTACCTCGTACTCTTCTTCATCGTCCTGCTCGCCGGCGACGCCGTGCGGTCGTACTTTTTCGCCGACGCCGCGGGCGCGACGCATTTCGGCATCGGCGTCGGCAGTCTCGTGCTCACGCTCAATGCGGTGCTGCTGGCGTGCTACACGTTCAGCTGCCACTCGCTCCGGCATCTCGTCGGCGGCGGCCGCGATGAAGTGTCGACGAATCCGCTCCGCTGGACCTGCTATTCGTGCGTGTCAGGGATGAACCGGCGGCATCAGCTCTTTGCGTGGCTCAGCCTCGTCTGGGTCGCGTTCGCCGATCTCTACGTCCGTCTGTGCTCGATGGGCATCTGGACGGACTTCCGAATCTTTTGACGTGCCGAACGAGTTAAATGCGCGCAGGGTGCTGATCGGGCGACGGACCGCTCTCGCGGGTGGCGTGAACGGGGCCGCCCCGGTTCGCGCCGCAGGCGCCTCTCCCGTGACAAGTGCTCGTGGCGCCGAGCACGAATTGGGGCTGTTCACGTCAGGACCCGCCTGCGGCGGTCCGCAAGCGAATCCTGGAGTCCGCCAGTGACGTTCGAGTCGTTTGAGTACGACGTGCTCGTGATTGGCGCGGGCGGCGCCGGGCTGCGCGCCGCGATCGAAGCGTCGGCGGGCGGCTCGAAGGTGGGTCTCATCTGCAAGTCGCTGCTCGGCAAAGCGCACACGGTGATGGCCGAAGGCGGCGTGGCGGCGGCGCTCGGCAACGTCGACGACCGCGACAGCTGGAAGGTCCACTTCGCCGACACAATGCGCGGCGGTCAGTACGTCAACAACTGGCGCATGGCGGAGCTGCACGCGAAGGAAGCGCCGGATCGCGTCCGCGAGCTCGAAGCCTGGGGCGCGGTGTTCGACCGCACACCCGACGGCCGCATCCTCCAGCGCAACTTCGGCGGCCACCGCTATCCACGTCTCGCGCACGTCGGCGACCGTACGGGCCTCGAACTCATTCGCACGCTCCAGGATTACGGCGTCCACCGCGGCATCGATGTCCACATGGAATTCACGGTGGTCTCGCTGCTCGTGAACGGCGGCCGCGCCACGGGGATCGTCGGATACGAACGCGAACGCGGACGCTTCAAGATCTTCAACGCCGCCGCCATCGTCCTCGCAACCGGAGGGACGGGACGCGCCTACAAGATCACGAGCAACAGTTGGGAAGGCACGGGCGACGGGCACGCGCTGGCGTATCGCGCGGGCGCCGAACTGATGGACATGGAGTTCATCCAGTTCCACCCGACGGGCATGATCTGGCCGCCAAGCGTGCAGGGCATTCTCGTCACCGAAGGCGTCCGCGGCGAAGGAGGCATCCTCCTGAACAAGGAGGGCCGCCGGTTCATGTTCGACGACGTGCCCGAGGCCTACCGCAACCAGACGGCGACCGACGAGCAAGAAGGCTGGCGCTACACGCAGGGCGACAAGAACGCGAAGCGGCCGCCGGAGCTGCTCACGCGGGATCACGTCGCGCGCTCCATCATGCGAGAGGTGAAGGCCGGCCGCGGAAGTCCGCACGGCGGTGTGTTTCTCGACATCGCGTGGATCGGCAAGAAGCTGCCGAACGCCGAAGCGCACATCAAGCGCAAGCTGCCGAGCATGTATCACCAGTTCAAGGAGCTGGGCGACATCGACATCACGAAGGAGGCGATGGAGGTGGGGCCGACGACCCACTACATCATGGGCGGCATCCGCGTGGACGGCGACACGGAGATGTCGTCGATCCCCGGACTCTTCGCGGCGGGCGAATGCGCGGCGGGGATCAACGGCGCGAACCGCCTGGGCGGCAATTCCTTGTCGGACCTGCTCGTCTTCGGCAAGCGCGCCGGCGAGTACGCGTCGGAGTTCGTGAAGAAGCACGGCCAGGCGGCGGTCGACGACGGGGCGGTCGATCGGGCGATGAAGGCGTCGCTCGAACCGTTCGAGCGCGGCGACGGCGGTGAGAACCCGTACAAGG
>JBOGIZ010000042.1:0-7760 GCA_050747805.1 Vicinamibacterales bacterium
GCCTCGAGGATCCTGTCTGGCGGCGCTGGCTTGTATGGACGCTCGCGGCCTCTGGTGCACTGCTCGCGCTCGCCGCCGTCGGCGTGCTGCTGCTCTTTGAAACCGCGGGCCGCGTCTACGCCATCGACGGAGCGATTGCGATCTGGGTGCTCGGGGCTGCCGGCGGCGCGCTCGCGTGTGGTTTCGCCGTGCGCGGCCGTCCGGAGGTCAGCGCATTCGCGCTGCTTGCAAGTCTAGTCGTGGTGAACTGGACCTTCGTCGTGCGCACGCTTCCAGCGTTCGAGCGGTACAAGCCCGCTCCCGCGTTTTCACGCGACCTGACCGCCCGCCTCGACGGGGACGCCCTCGTCGTCGAATATCGCGTGGCGATGCCGAGTCTGGTGTACTACCTCGGGCGGCACGTCGACGAATATGTTGACGAGGAGATGCCGTTCGTGCGGGCGATCGACTCCGCGCACCGCGTGTACGCCGTGCTGTCGGCTGACGACTACGCCGCGCTCGGATCGCGCATTGCCGGACGGACGTGCGTGCTCGATCGCGCGCCGATTTTCGACGCCCGCCTCAATCACGTGCTGGCGCGACAGCCGTTGCCGCAGCTGCTGCTCATTACGAATACCTGCCGGTGAGCGCCGCTCGGCGCCTTACACGGCGGCCTTGAGATCGTCGGCAGTGATCGCCACAGGGCCGAATCGCGCGACGGCAAGACCGGCGGCGCGATTTGCGAGCCGCGCGGCGTCGGCCAGCGCGGCGCCTCCCGCGAGACCGACCGCGATCGCGGCAATCACCGTGTCGCCGGCCCCGGTGACGTCCGAGACCTCGCGCGCCTCCGCGGGCAGATCGCATTCCACGCCGGGCCCCAACAGCCACATGCCGTGCTCGCCGCGCGTGATGAGCACGCTGTCGCAGCGGGCTCGATCGCGGAACCGCTCCGCTGCGGCCCGCGCGTCATCCGTGCTGCGGATCCGGAGCAGCGTGACCGCTTCGGCTTCATGATGATTGGGCGTGACGAGCGATGCGCCCGCGTAATAGTCGATGTGGGGCACTTTCGGATCGACGAGCACCGGCCGCCCTCCGGCGCGCGCGGTGTCGATCGCGGCCCGCGCGACCGCTGGCGAGATCGCGCCTTTCAGATAGTCCGAAATGACCACGACATCCGCGCGGCCGGCGGCGGCCGTGACGGCCTCGGCGAGGCGCGCCTCGATGTCACCGACGGCTCCGCGCTCCGACTCGTAGTCCACACGCGCCACCTGCTGATTCCGCGTCGTGACGATGCGCAGCTTGCGCGTCGTTGGGCGGGCGGCATCGACGACGATCGACGACGTGTCCGCGCCGATCGAGCGCAGTTCGCCGGTCAGTTGCTCGGCTTCGCGGTCGTCGCCGACCAGTCCCGCGATCTCGACGCGCGCGCCGAGCGCGGTCAGGTTGTGCGCGACGTTCGCGGCGCCGCCCAGGCGGTAGCTATCGTGATCGAACAGCACGACAGGCACCGGCGCCTCCGGCGAAATGCGCTCCACGCGCCCGAAGACGAAGTGATCGAGCATCAGATCGCCTACAACCAGCACGCGGCGGCCGTGGGCGCGGTCGAGGACCTGCGCCAGATCAGCCGTGGACGGCATGAGGGTCGGCTTCCGCCGCGTACGGGAGCGTCACCAGCAGCAGGAACAGCATCAGGAACTCGGAGTCGCCGAAATTGTATTCGAACAGGCCCGCGGCGAGCATCGCGGCGACCACGGCGAGGCCCATGTTCGCAAGCGCCGGCAGCGGCCCATGACGCCGCCGCACGAAATCGCGCACGAGCGTGACGATGAACCAGATCCAGAGCGCGAGGGCTGGAAGGCCGCGTTCGGCCGCGATCTGTAGCGGCACATCGTGCAGGTGCGGGTTGCGCTGGTTGATCGCGCCCTTGTCGCGATAATGCGGGTACACCTCGATGATCATGTCCGGTCCGACGCCCGTCATCGGATAGTCCTTCACGATGCGCTCGCCGGATTTGAGCATCGCAATCCGATCCGCATTCGACGGATCCGTCAGGCTGAAGGTCGAATACAGCCGCGCGGTCAGGTTCGCGGGCGCGAACGCGAGAAAACCGGCGAGCACGACAGGGATGAGCGCGAGCAGCCGGAAATCGCGCAGCAGCAACAGCAGTCCGATGCCGACGCACGCGCCGACCCAGGCGCTCCGGGTGAACGTGACCCCGAGCGCCAGCAGCAGCGCGGGCAGGACGAGCGCCGCCCACGCCCGGTTGTGCTTCGCGAACATGATCCGCGATACGGCCGCGCACGCGACGAGCATCAGGAGACCCGAATACGTCATATAGAGGCCGAGCGTGCCCTGCGGCCTCCGGCCCAGATAGTCGTAATTGAGAATCAAGTACTGAATGATTCCGTATGCGGCGCTCAGCGCGCCGACGCTGATCACGACATCGACGGCCATTTGGCTTCGCCGTCCGCGGAAGAGACGGTAGACGAGCGGAACGATCGCGTACAGCACGAGCTGCTTGCATCGAATCAGGCTGACCGTCGAATCGGCGGACGCGAACGCCGAGACGAGCGTCCAGCCACCGTAGGCCGCGAGCGGCCAGAACATCCAGGGAACGTCCACGCGCTCGTGATTGCGGATGATGAGCGCGAGCCAGAGTAGCGCCGCGACCAGCAGCAGGATTTCCGCGGCAGCTATGGAGATCTGGAGCGCGCCGGCGAAGGCGAAGAGCGTGATCGTCGCCGCCCGTTCGAGCCGCGCGTCGGGCAGGAGCGGCAGCGCTCCGCTCCAGTCGCCGGTCCACGTGCTCGCCGCGTTCGTCTGGTTCATGCGCGCTTTGCCGATACGTTTCCGGACGCCAGCGCCCGACGCGCCTCCGCGACGACGCTGGCGGCATCGATGCGCGTCAGACAGCGAAAATCTCCGGGCGCGCAGACTCGCTGATCGCATGGACGGCACGGCAGCCCCGACACCTCGACCGCGATCGATATCGTTGATCCGCTCCGCCACGGACCAGAGCGTGCGGACAGGGTCGGTCCGTAGATGCCCACCACCGGCGTATCGGTCGTCGCCGCAATGTGCAGCGGACCGGTGTCGCCTCCGATAAAGAGCCGGCTGCGCGCGATGAGCGCTCGGAGTTCCTGGAGATCGAATTCGCCGAGGTCGACCACGCGCGAGGAGTACGCACCGAGCCGCGCACGCGCCTCTGCCGCGACTCGCGCCGCGGCCTCGCGATCCGACGGCCCTGAACTGAGGACGATTCGGCGACGGGCGTGATCGGAGGCCAGCGCACTCGCCGCGTCGGCAAACGACGCCTCCGGCCAGCGCCGGAACGGATTGCTGGCGCTCACGTGCATCACGATCACCTCATCGCCCGGCACGACGCCCGCCAGACGCAGGCGGTCGCCGATGCGGCGGTCGGCGTTCGGATCGAGCGGCATCTCGACGCCGTCGCCGCCTGGGTCCGGACGCGTCGTCCAGCCGGGCAGCGCCATCAGCAGATCCCATTGATTTTCGACGGAGTGCCGCGGCAGCAGCGCCTTCGACCGCGGCACGCGGCGCGTGTACATCCAGCGGCGGCCGGAGATGTCGTAGCCAATCCGCTCCGGCGCGCCCGTCGCCCAGGTCAGCCACGCACTGCGCGGTCCGCCGTGCAGATCGATGGCGATATCGTAGCGCGCGCGGCGCAGTCGTCTCGCGAGCGCCAGATCATCTGCGGCGCTGCGCCATCCGCGCCGCCGCGCCGCGATGATGAGTTCGTTTAGATGCGGATTGTGCTCGAGGACCGGTGCCGCTGCGGGCTCAACGACGTACGCCAGATGCGCCGTCGGATACGCTCGACGCACCGCCCTCACGAGCGGCGTCGTAAAGACGACGTCGCCGATGAGCCGCAGGCGGACGAAAAGGATCTTCGTCAAAGCCCCGCATTCGCTTTTCGACACCGGCTGCCGTCAGGGCTCAATCGTGGCCTCGTCGATCAGCATGACCGGGATGTCGTCCTTGATTGGATAGACGCGCCGGCACTGCGGACACTTGAGCGCCGTCCCGTTCTTGACGAGGTCGACTTTCGTCTTACAGTTCGGGCACGCCAGGATTTCGAGCAATTCCGGATCGATCGCCATCTGCGGCTCTCCCGTCTGTCTGTTTCCGTATTCGTACGCTCGTCCGCTCGTCCCTGCTTGTTCGACGAGAGGTCTATTATAGACAGCAGCATGTTTTTCCCCGCACTTTGTGTCGTCGCGTTCGCACGTCCGGCCGCGGTTCCGCAGGCCGCCGCGAATCAACAGACCCGGCCTCCTGCGGCTCAGGCGCCGGCGCCGGCCGTCCCGGAACCCGATGCGGCCTACTACTTTCTGCTCGGCCGGTTTTTCGAGAGCACCGGCAAGACGAGCGACGCGGCGGACGCGCTCAAGAAGGCCATCGCGCTCGCGCCTGAGGACGCCGAGCCTCGCGCGGAGCTCGCGGAACTGTACGCACGACAGGACGATGCGGCCGACTCCGTTGCGGCGTCGGAGGACGCGCTCCGTGTCGATCCCAAAAACGCCGACGCGAACCGCGTTCTCGGGCTCGTGTTGGCCGCGCTCGCCGACCAGAAGCAGCCGCTCAAACCAGGCGACGACGTCTCGACGTATTCGAAACGTGCGATGGCGGCGCTCGAAATAGCGCGTGCCGCGGATCCCGACGACCTCAATCTCGACTTGACGCTTGGCCGGCTGTATATCGATAACGATCGACCAGGCGACGGCGTGCCCCTGTTGCAGCGCGTCGTCGATCAGCAGCCAGACTACACGGAGGGGGGACTGCTGCTGGCGGAAGCACAGGAAGCGTCGGGGCGCGAAGCGGCTGCCGCGTCGACGCTGCAGGGCGTTCTCGAGAACAATCCGAAATCGCTTCGTGCCGCCGTGCAGCTGGCGGGTCTCTTCGACCGTGAAGAGAATTATTCGGCAGCCGCGGATGCATGGGGGCGCGCTCAGACGCTCAATCCAGGCAACACCGAAATCGCGACGCGCCGCGCCGCCGCGCTCGTGAACGCCGGCCGATCGCAGGATGCGGTGGGCGTATTGAAAGACGCGCTCAAACAGCAGCCGAGCGATCTGCAGATATCGCTGATGCTGGGGCGCGCCGAGCGGGAAGCAGGCGATCTGGACGAGGCGGAAACGACCGCCCGCACGCTGCGCACCGCCCATCCCGACGACGAGCGCACGACGGAGCTGCTCGCGCAGGTGCTCGAGGCCCGCGGTCGCTATCAGGACGAGATCGATCTGCTCAAACCGGAGATAGCGCGTCTCCATGGGCAGGCGAGCGCCGCGGCGCAGACCGCGCAGCTATTGGCCGCCGAAGGGCTCGCATTCCAGCAGTTGCACAAGTACGACGAGGCGATCGCCGCGTTCAAGGACGGCGTCGCCCTCGCGCCAATCGATCCCGTCCGCTACATGCTGCTCATCCAGGGCTATGCGGACGCGGGCCGCTATAAGGAGGCGCTCGACGAAGCCGACGTCGCCCTGCAGAAGTTTCCGCAAAACGCAGGCATCCAGTACCAGCAGGGTGCAGCGTTCGATCGCGCAGGCCGGCCGGCGGACGCGGAGCGCGTCTTTCGCGATCTCATCGCTCGCGATCCGCTCGATGGCGAGGCGCTCAACTACCTGGGCTACATGCTTGCCGAACACGACACCTCGCTCGATGAAGCCGTGTCCTTCATCCAGCGAGCGCTGAAGGTCGAGCCTGGCAATCCGTCGTATCTCGACAGTCTCGGATTCGCCTACGTGAAAGAGGGCAAGGTCGATCTCGCGGACGAGCCCCTGACGACCGCGGCGGACAAGATGCCGACAAATTCCGCCATTCAGGATCATCTCGGCGATCTGCGGCTGAAGCAGAACCGCAGGGCCGATGCCATCGCGGCGTGGCAGCGTGCGCTCGCCGGCGATGGTGAAGAAATCGATCGCGGCAAGATCGAGAAGAAGATCGCCGCCGCGAAGAAAGAGAAATAGAAGACCATTCCCAACTCCCAATTTCCAACTCCGCAAGGAGCATGAGGACATCCATCTCGCGCGCGCGGTCGCCTTGGGTCGTTGGATGTTGGGCGGTGGGCATGGTCATGCTCGCCGCATGCGCCCCAAGACCTCCGGCCCTCCCATCCGGCAGCGGGACGCCGTTCGCTGACTTCGCAAGCGCCTACGCGCAGGCAACCGCGCAGTGCGGCGACGTGCGAACGATCACGCTGTCGATCGCGCTCTCGGGCAAAGCGGGTACGACGAAGCTCCGCGGTCATATCGACGCGGGATTCGCCGCGCCGGCGAACGCCAGGCTGGAAGGACTTGCGCCGTTCGGCAAGCCCGTGTTCGTGCTGGTGGCGAGCGAGGGGGCCGCGACGCTGGTGTTGCCGCGCGACAACCGCGTACTCCGCGGCGCGCCCCCCGACCGCATCGTCGAGGCGCTGGCGGGCGTGCCGCTCGGTCCGGCCGACATGCGAACCGTGCTTGCCGGCTGCGGATTTTCCGGCGCTGCGCCGGTGTCGGCGCGCGCATTTGCCGGAGGCTGGGTTGAAGCCGAGTCCTCCGACACGGCCGTGTATCTGCGTCAGGACGACGGACGGTGGTATGTCGCGGCGGCGCGCAGAAGCGGGATGACGGTGACCTACACACGCTCGACCGACGGTCGTCCAGCGGCGATTCGTCTGCGCGCGGTCACGGCCGAGCGCGTGACGGCGGACCTCACGATGGGGCTCTCGCAAGTCGACATCAATACGACGCTGGATCCCCGGACGTTCGAGGCTGACGTCCCGCCTGATGCCGCGCCGCTGACGCTCGACGAGCTGCGCCGCGCAGGTCCACTGGGTGACTCCGGTGAACTTCCGATCGCCAATTCCCAACGACTCGGGCCGTCCGACTTCGAGTTGAATCTCGCGTTCCGGGCTCCTCGCGGACTTGGGCGTTTGGTGTTGGGCACTGACTCGCTACAATTCGGTTGCGAGTGTCTGCTAGAAAATTGACGCTGATCGTCCGCGCGCCCGCCAAGGTCAATCTGGATCTGCGCGTGCTCGGCGTCCGGGCCGACGGCTTCCACGAGCTGCGCACCGTCTTTCAGTCAATCGCCGTCCACGACACGCTGGTCTGCACGGAATCGACCGGGCCGTTCACGCTGCTCTCGAAAACGCCGGCTGTTCCCCTCGACGAGAGCAATACCGTCTGGCGCGCGGCGGCGGCGTTATGGAAGGCGCTCGGGCGGGAAGGGACCGTTCAGGGCGTCACGATCCGGATCGACAAGAACGTCCCGCTCGAGGCAGGACTCGGCGGCGGCAGCGCCGACGCGGCCGCTGCGCTCGCCGCGCTGGCGCGCATGTGGCGCCCTTCATCTGGCCGCAGACGCGGAGCGGATCCCGCGGTCCTGACGCTGCTGCGCGACATCGGCGCAGAGATCGGCGCTGACGTGCCGTTCTGCCTTTTCGGCGGCACCGCGCTCGGTCTCGGCCGCGGCGAAGAAATTTATCCGCTCGTGGACCTGCCGCAATACTTCGCCGTCGTCTCGCTGCCGCCCTTTGGCGTGTCGACGCGCGAGGCGTACGCCTGGTACGACGAAGATCGCGCCGCCGGCCTGCGGGAACATCGTGAACTTCAGCAGCTGCCCGTCCCGTGGCCTAGCCGCGCGGCGCAGATGATCAACGATCTCGAGCCGCCGGTCGTGCGGAGGCACCCGGAGATCGTGTCCGTGAAAGTGCAATTGAAGGATGCCGGCGCCATCGCCGCCGCGATGACCGGCAGCGGCTCGGCCGTGTTCGGTTTATT
>JBOGIZ010000043.1:0-5411 GCA_050747805.1 Vicinamibacterales bacterium
GTCGGTGGTCTTCCACAACCCGCCGCCGGCCGCGCCGAAGTAGTACTCGAGCGGACGCTCGGCGCTGCCCGCGACGGCGATCGACCGTCCGCCGCGCTCGGGCCCAACGCTGCGCCAGCGGAGCGCGCCGAATGGACCGGCGGTTTCGGCGACAGTCGGGGCGGCGCCCCGTCGCTGCGCGTACGCGCTCGGATCGAGCACGAGCGTTGCGGCAAGAGCGACGGCAATGGCAAGGACGGGCAGATAGACGGCGCGGCGTGACATAACGACTCCCACGGAAGACAGTCTTGAACGAAGGACTGCGATTCTAACACCGCCTCGATCGCGAACGTCGCAGCGCGCGTGCCCGCGCCGACGCAACATTTCGCTCCACCGGCGCTGAAGATGCGCGAATCAGACAGGGTCGAGCTTGCGAAGCAATTCGTTTCGACACATCCGTATGTGTAGTACAGTGTGTGAGAGCTAATGGCCACAAATCTCGACCTCGATCCGAAGCTCGTCGAAGAAGCCGTCGCCGCGGGCGAATGCCGGACGAAGAAGGAAGCCGTTACTGAAGCGTTGAAGGAGTACATCGCCAGGCGCCGGCAGGCGCGCGTCGCCGATCTGTTCGGCACGATCGAATTCGACCGGACATATGACTACAAGCGTCAGCGCCGCCGACGATGAGACTCCTGGTGGATACCTCGGTCTGGTCGCTGGCGCTTCGCCGAACGTCAGCGCGCGCGCTGCCGCTCGCCGATGAGTTGCGGATGTTGATCGACGAGGGGCGCGTGGCGATGATCGGCCCGATTCGACAGGAACTCCTGAGCGGCGTCCGAAATGCCGAGACGTTCGAACGGCTTCGCGAACACCTTTCGGCATTCGACGACGAACCGCTTGAACGCGCGGACTACGAGCGCGCGACCGAGCACTTCAACGCGTGCCGCGGGCACGGGATCCGGGGATCGAATACGGACTTCCTGATCTGCGCCTCCGCTGAACGCCGATCGATGTCCATCTTCACGAACGATCGCGACTTCAGCCGTTTCGCCCGTGTCCTTCCGATTCAGCTATACGGCGGCTGATCCGTCCCGCGCCAGGCGTTCACGATGTCGACGATGCCGTCCGACGGCTCCTCGCCTTGCTGCCACTCGATCGGCGAGCCGGCGTCGATCAGCAGCCGGCCGACCTCCGCGTAATCGCGTCCATCCTGGTGGCTGCGGGATCCTTCAGCGGCCCAGATGAGCGGCTGCGCCTTGAATTCGCGATCCCGCGCCGTGACCGACGCTCCGTGGGCGAGCAGAATGCGCACGGCGTCGGGCTGGGCCGCCATCGCGGCGGCATGAAGCGCCGTCTTGCCGATCGAATCGTCCGGGCGGTTTGGATCGAAGCCGCACGCGAGCATCGTTTCGAGCGCGGCGGCGTCGTTGCGCTCGGCCGCTCGGTAGAACGCCGGATAGTGTTCGGGGCCGATCGCCTCCCGCAGATCCGGATGAGCGGACAGCATGGCGTCCACGGCAGCGCGATCGCCGCGGCTGCACGCCGCGACCAGGCGATCGACGGGCGACAGATCATCGGGTACTCCATACGCGCGCAGCCAGGCCGCCACCTCGCGGTTGCCGTTCAGCTCGGCAACGGCGTACGGGGTCCGGCCGTCGGCTCGCGCCCTCCGCAGGTCGGCGCCGCGGCGCACCAGCTCCTCGACGAGCCGCACGTCCGAGTTCGCCGCGGCTACGTGCAGCGGCGTCTCGCCGTTGGCCGCACAGATCGGATCCGGATCGGCGCCGTGCTCCAGCAGCCACCGCGCGCCGTCGGTCGTGCGCGACCAGTGGAGAATCGCGTACAACGGCGCGCTCCCGTCCGTCGCCCAGGGACGGTTGACGTCCGCGCCGTGCTCCAGCAGTAAATCGAGGGCGGCCACATTGCCGCCGCTCGCGGCCAAGGTCAGCGTGACGCCGTCGCTCGGATCGGCGCCCGCGTCGAGCAGCGCGGCCGCGAGCGGGAGCGAGCTCACCACTGCGACCGCACCCCACAGCACCGGCCGGCGAACCTCGTGGTGCAGCCACGGAAATCGCAGATTCGGATCGGCGCCAAGCGCGATCAAACGTCGTGCGATCGCGACGAGGCCCGTTTCGCGTTCGGGCGTTCGCGCGCCCACGGAGGTGTAGCAGACGTAATGGAGCGGCAGCCACTCGCGTGGGCCGCCGCGCTCCGTCGCGAGCGCCGGGCGAGCGGCGAGCCGCGCCTCGACCGCCGCGGCATCGCCAAGCAGCAGCGCGGTGTGAACGCTCGCGCCCGCGATGTTGGGATGGAGCGCAAGCAGCCGCTCCGCGCGATCCCGCCGCCCGTCGGTGGCGGCCGCGATGAACTGATCCAGCGCGGCGTCAAATTCGAGCGAGAGCTCCTCAACGCGCTCGCGCAGCGCGTTCCAGGAATCGAACCCGTGCTCGCGCGCCACGACCGACTGCGCGTCGTGCAGCGCCAGCGGCCGGCGCGCGAGATCCGCGTCGGCGATTTTCGCGAACGCCGGAAGCATCCGGAACCGCGCAAGCGCGGCAGCGTCCCCTGCGCGTGCCGATCGCAGCAGGTCTTTGGCTTGCCGTTTGAGGTG
The DNA here is from genome assembly GCA_050747805.1 of Vicinamibacterales bacterium. Taxonomy (GTDB): domain Bacteria; phylum Acidobacteriota; class Vicinamibacteria; order Vicinamibacterales; family 2-12-FULL-66-21; genus JAICSD01. The sequence continues at coordinate 2,591 of JBOGIZ010000043.1, forward strand.
ATCGAGATTCGGACGGTCGGGAAGCTGCGCGGCGGTCATAACGCCTCCATGCTGAGTGGCGGCGGTCCGCAAGCCGTCCAGCACGGAGAGCGCCGTGCAGTCATGTCAGGCGTTGGGATGGACTCAATCCTTCGCGCGGACCCGCGGGCGCTCCCGGCGCACGACGAGATGATACCAGCAGCCGGCCGCCCGTTGCCAGTCACCGGTCGCCGGTTGCCAGTCGTTACCTGTTGCCGGTTGCCAGTTGCCGTCCCGCTACTCACCATCGGCCATCGGCCATCGGCCATCGCCCATCGCCCATCGCCCATCGGTCATCGGCCATCGGCCATCGGCCATCGCCTATCGGTCATCGGCCATCGACCATCGCCCATCGATCATCGATCATCGCCTATCGCCCATCGGCCATCGCCCATCGGTCATCGGTCATCGATGCACTGGAGTCACGTACGTCTCGAACAGCCGCCAGATGCGCCGATACTCGTCAAGCCAGTCGGTGGGATCCGTGAAGTCGTGGCTTTGGGTCGGATAGAACATCACGTCGAAGTTCGGGTTCTTCAGCTCCATCAGCTTCTCGGTCATGTGCACTGTGTCGATGAAGAACACGTTGTCGTCCTCCATCCCCTGCAGGATCAGCAGGTGGTGCTTCAGGTTCTGCGCGAAATGAATCGGCGAGCTGTCGTCGTACGCCTGCGGATCGATGTTGGGCCGGTTGAGGATGTCCGCTGTGTAGTCGTCGTTGTAGTCGGCCCAGTCGCCGACGGGCCGAAGCGCCGCGCCCGCCGCGAAGACGTCCGGCTCGCGGAACATCATCATGTACGTCATGAATCCGCCGTACGATCCGCCGTACACGCCGAGACGGTTCGGATCGACGTGCCACTTCTGCTCCAGCCAGTGGACGCCGTCGACAACGTCCTCTACTTCGGGATGCCCCATGTGCTGATAGATGGCGGTGCGCCAGTCGCGGCCGTAGCCCGCCGAGCCCCGGTAATCCATGTCGAGCACGACGTAGCCGTGCTGCACGAGAAACGTGTGAAACATCATCTCGTGGAAGTAGTACGACCAGCCGCTGTGGGCATCCTGCAGATAGCCCGCGCCGTGAATGAAGACGACGGCCGGACGGCTTGTCTTCGGCGACGCGCGAGCGGGTGCGTAGAAGCGCGCGTAAATCGGCTGCTTCACGTGGCTCGACGGCACCTGCACGATCTCGGGCGTGATCCACGGAATCGATGTGAACGCGCTAGAGACGGTATGGGTCACGGCTTTCGGGGCGCCGGGATTCGGCCGCGCATCCACGAGGTAGATCTCCGGCGGACGGACGGTCTCCGAGTGGTACACGAAGAGCTTCGATTCGTCCGGCGACAGCGCGTAGCTTTCCCCGCCTTCCATCGACGGCTGCGGTCCGTTCAACCCGCCGAGGCTCGTGACTGGTTCCATCGCCACGCTCGCGACATCCACACGATAGATCTCGGTGGTGCCAGGCGCGGGTTTGTTGGCGACCACAAAAAACCCACGATCGTCGTGCGTCAACGAGGGATTGGCGACCTCGAAGTCGCCGTGCGTCAGTTGCCGCGCCTCCCCGCGCAGATCTTTGAGGTAGAGCTGCGAGTCGTTGCCGGTCTCCGACAAATACCAGAGCGTGTGGTTGTCGTGCAGCCAGCCGACATCGTTGAAGCTCCAGTTGATCCAGGCGTTGTCGGTCAGCCGATTTTCGATGTCGAGCGCTTTGCGATCGAAATCCACGCTCGCAATCCACCGATCCTTGTCGTCGTTGGCCTTAAACTCGATCGCCAGGTGCGCCCCGTCGTCGGTCCAGGCCGCGTCCATCACGCTCACCTCGCGCACCTCCGGCGCCTTGACGGACCGCTCGGCCGCGTCGCGCGCGATGCCGTGCTGAACGTCCCACTCGACGGCGTGCGATCGCAGCGAGGCGAGCGGATCGTCCTTGATGCCGGGAAGCTCGGTGAGGTCCAGATCGAACGACGTATGCGCCGTGAGATTGAGGATCGTGACGCGCTCGGGCGAAGGCGGATTGAGCCCGACGTACTCGTGCCGGTCGAGCAGCTCGGCGTAGCCGCTCTTCGTGATGTAGTTCGGCATCTTGCCGCGTGTGCCGGGCTCCGCCGACTTGGGCTCGGTCACGAGCATCAGCCAGCGTCCGTTGGGCGAGAGCGAGCTGTCGGCGATCGTGATCTTGTCGCCGAGATAAAAGGGGCGCGGCGAGTGCGTCGGATCGGCGGCGGCCAGAGCGGCGTCGTGGTCGCGGCGCGCCTGAAGGTTCGCGTCTTTCGTGCGCAGCGCGTCGAACAGCCGCAGCTGCTCCGATTCGATGTAGTCCGTCGGCGCTTTCGAGGCCGCGGGATCGTCGGCGAGGTGCACATCCGCCGCAAGCGCGATCGCGCCAGTGGCGAGATCGGCGATGTAAATCGCGTCCCCTTCGTGCCATTGCACGTGAGAGCCGTCGGACATGAATTCGGGCCTGGATTTCGAGCCCGGATGCCGCGTGAGCTGCCGCACGGTGCCCGTGCGCAGGTCGCGCACGAACACGTTGTTGTCGTACGCGAAGACGTGAAGGGTGCGCTCGCGGTTGTAGTCACCGTCCCGGCCGGCCGCGTCGGCCAACTGGGCGTCGGGCACCTGGCGCGACGCGCCCGTCGCCGTGTCAACGGCATAAAGGTCGGTCAGTGGGCTGCCGTCCCGCTTCTGCGAGTAATAGATGGTCCGGCTGCCGTCGCCCCAGTAGGCGCCTTCCGGTGGATGCCCGATCCAATCGGGATCCGCCATGATCTGTTCGAGCGTGACGCCCTGAGTCGCGGACGACGCG
>JBOGIZ010000044.1:0-3733 GCA_050747805.1 Vicinamibacterales bacterium
CGGCTGAAGTTCGGATCGAGCAGCTGGGGCATCGACAGCAGCAGCGACGATCGGAAGGGGTGCTGGGTCATCCTCAATCTCTCCTGGGTCGGCCGATCTCGTCTGCGACCCGTTTCAGGTCCTGCACAAAGCGCCGCATCTCCACCGTGCGGCTCTCGTCGTCCGGCGCGCGGAGAATCGACGAGGGGTGCACGGTAGCGGTGACGCGCGGCGCGAACGGCGAAGGCACGAACGTACCGCGCTGGCGCGTGACTTTGAAGGCGGCGCCGAGCAGCGCCTGCGCGGCCGTCGCGCCGAGGCAGACCAGGACGCGCGGCTTCACGAGGGCAATCTCGGTCTCGAGCCATGGGCGGCAGGCGGCGATTTCAGCGCTGTTCGGCTTCGCGTGAATGCGCCGCTTGCCTCGCGGCTCCCACTTGAAGTGCTTCACCACGTTGGTGACGTAGACGCGCCGACGATCGATGCCGGCGTCTTCGAGCGCGCGATCGAGCAGCTTGCCGGCCGGTCCTACAAACGGGTGCCCCGCCAGATCCTCGCTGTCGCCGGGCTGCTCGCCCACCACCATCACCTCGGCACGGCTCGGCCCTTCGCCAAACACCGTCTGCGTGCCGCGTTTGTAGAGGTCGCACGCGCGGCAGCCGTCCGCGGCATGGCGCACGGCCGCAAGCGTGGGCCGCGGCGGAATCTGCGCGACGACCGGCGGCCCGTCCCCCGCCTTCCTTCCTGATTCCTTCGGCCGATTAGCCACGGGCGCGCTCCAAGGCCCATGCCACATGCTCGGCGACGAGTGGATCGGTGCACGTGGGCTCATCGACCTCGACAAGCGCGGTCAGCGCCTGCGGATCGCCGGTCGCCCCGGCGCACACCGCCACGTTGCGGCGCAGACGCCGGACGCCCGCGCGCGTCATCGCGCTGTGCTTCAGCGCGCCGCGCAGCTCTGCGTCGGACGTACGCCACAACCGCGCGATCGACGGGCCGTCGAAGGCTGCGCGCGGAAGCCACGGACTCGACGCGGCGTCCGCGCCCGCCGGCTGGGCGTTCCACGGACACACCTCCTGGCAAACGTCGCAGCCGTAGGCATGCGACTCGATCGATGCGCGCTGCTCGATCGGAATCGCGCCCTTGAGCTCGATCGTCAGATACGACAGACATCGCGTCGAATCGAGCACGTGCGGCGCGACGAGCGCACCCGTCGGGCAGGAATCGAGACAGAGTGTGCAGCTTCCGCATTGATCGATCGCCGGCGGATCGGGATCGAGCGGCAGACTGCAAATGATCTCCGAGAGGAAGAGCCACGACCCGAGCTGATCGTTGATCAGACACGTGTTCTTGCCGATCCAGCCGAGCCCCGCGTACTGCGCATAGACACGCTCCTGCACGGGCCCGGTGTCGACGTAGGCGCGCGCGTCGAACACTCCGCCGGCGCGGTCGCGCATCCAGTCGATGAGCGCGTCCATTCGCGACTGAACGACTTCGTGGTAATCGTCGCCCCAGGCGTAGCGCGCGATGAGCGCGGTCGCTGGATTCGCCACCTCCGTCGAATATGGCCGGTCGGTGTTGTAGACGGTTCCGAGGCAGATCACGGAACGCGCCGAAGGGACGACGGCGCGCACGTCGGCGCGGCGATCTGCTGACCGATGCAGGTACTGCATTTCACCCGCGTAGCCGCGCGCCAGCCACTCGCGAAAGAACGACAGCTCGGGAAACGCGGCGGCGGGCGCAACGGCGCAGAGGTCGAAGCCGAGCTCGGCGGCGCGCTGCTTGATGTCGTCGGACGTCACTCTTTTGATTATAGGAGTGCGGAGTGCGGGGTGCGGAGCGCGGGGTGCGGAGTGCGGATGGCGAGGTGCGGGACGCGCGAAGCGCAACGTACGTGCGAGCGGAAGCCAGCTCGTGCCGAACGATCTCGCGGCGACTAGTCCCCTGGAAACGTGATGAGTTGCCTAAGTCCCGGAGCGCGGCGCCCGGCTCGCAAGGCGCGCCGACCGAGCATATCTGCCATATGTGAGGGAGAAGCAACGCAGCGAGGCGGGATGCCCCGCCCGGGAGTTAGGTGATTCATCACGTTTCCAGGGGACTAGCGCACCAGCTGGCGCAGCACGTATGGAAGGATCCCGCCATTTCGAAACGCGGCGAGCTCTTCCGGCGTGTCGATGCGCGCGATCGCCGACAGTTCGATGGCAGCCGCGCCGTCCCCGACCGCGCGGACGGTGACGACGCCGCCCGGCTTCAGCGATTCGATCCCGATGACGTCGAAGTTCTCGCGGCCGGTGAGCTTCAGCGATATCGCTGTCTGCCCTTCGCGGAATTGCAGCGGCAACACGCCCATGTTCACCAAATTGCTGCGGTGGATGCGCTCGAAGGTTTCGGCCAGCACGGCCTTGACGCCGAGCAGCAGTGTGCCTTTCGCCGCCCAGTCGCGCGAGGATCCGGACCCGTATTCCTTGCCCGCGATGACGAGCAGCGGCGTGCCGCGCTCCCGATACGCGCCCGACGCATCGTAGATCGTCATCACCTGATCTGACGGAAGAAGCGTCGTCCAGCCGCCCTCGGTGCCGGGCGCCAGCTGGTTGCGCAGGCGGATGTTGGCGAACGTGCCGCGCACCATGACTTCGTGATTCCCGCGGCGCGCGCCGTACGAGTTGAAATCACGCGGCTGTACACCGTGGGCAATCAGATACTTTCCTGCCGGACTGTCGGCGGGAATCGATCCGGCCGGCGAAATATGGTCCGTCGTCACGCTGTCGCCGAGCAGCGCCAGCACTCGCGCCCCGCGGATGTCGACGGGCGCCGCCGGCTCGAGCGTGACACCGTCGAAAAACGGCGGATTGCGGATGTACGTCGAGGCCTCGTCCCACTTGAACCGCTCGCCATCCGGCACGGGCAGCGAGCGCCATCGCTCGTCGCCGTCGTACACGTGCGCATATTTCTCGCGGAACATCCGCTGCTGCACCGCGCTCAGCATCGTCTCCTGGATTTCCCGCTCCCTCGGCCAGATGTCGCGCAAGTACACGGGCGCGCCATCGCGGTCGGTCCCAAGCGGCTCCGACGTCAGGTCGATCTGCATCCTGCCCGCAAGCGCGTACGCGACGACCAGCGGCGGCGACGCCAGATAATTCGCGCGCACCTGCGACTGGATGCGCCCTTCGAAGTTGCGGTTTCCCGAGAGCACCGACGCGACGACGAGGTTCTTGTCGCGGACGATCGACGATACGGGTTCGGGGAGCGGTCCACTGTTGCCGATGCAGGTCGTGCAGCCGTAGCCGACAAGGTTGAAGCCGAGTTCGGCCAGCGGCTCGAGCAGTCCGGCCGCGCGCAGGTAGTCGGTCACGACCATCGATCCCGGCGCGAGGCTCGTCTTCACCCATGGCTGACTCTTGAGTCCGCGCCGCGTGGCGTTGCGCGCCAGCAGACCGGCGCCGATCATCACGCTTGGGTTCGATGTGTTCGTGCAGCTCGTAATGGCGGCGACCACGACGGCGCCATGATCGAGCGCCTCGAGCCCAGGCACCGTTGGCACGGTCGCTGACGCGGTTCGTGACTGAACCGCCGTCGCCCGCGCCTCCGCAGGCGCACGATCCACGGTCCCAACCGTCGCGGACACGGACATCTCGCCGGGCTTCTTCGCAGGCTTGCTCTTGCTTTCCGCCAGCATCAGCTCGAGCGCCTGCTCGAATTTCGCCTTCGCCTGGCCGAGCGACACGCGATCCTGCGGGCGCTTCGGCCCGGCGAT
>JBOGIZ010000045.1:0-3283 GCA_050747805.1 Vicinamibacterales bacterium
TCGCGAACCGGCGCTCGGGTGTGAATTCACCGTCCGTGAGGATGAGGCGCGCGGTGAGCACGTTGGTCGGGTCGTAGCCGATTGTCGCGTTCATCAGGTCGACGAAGCTGCGCGTGAGGAGCAGCGCGCCGACGAGCAGCACGCAGGCCATCGCGACCTGCGCGGCCATGATGATCGCGCGGACGCGCGCGGTCCGCGTCCGCAGGCCACCCCCGACAGGCGCGAGCGAATCTTCCGCGAGCGACGGGACAAGCTCGGTGCGCGCGATATGGAGCGCGGGCAGTACGCCGCAGCCGAGGCCCGCGAGAATCGAGATCGCGACCGCGAACGTCTCGATGCGCCAGCCGAATGCGATGTCCTCGACGCGGGGAAAATTCGCCGGAAGGATGGACGGCAACGCGCGGTGCAGAATCGCCGCGAGCGCGAGTCCTGCGACGCCCCCGAGCAGCCCCAACAGCACGTTTTCGACAAGTGTCTGACGCACGAGCCGTCCACGCGCGGCGCCAAGCGCGGATCGCACCGCGAGCTCGCGCCGCCGCGCTGTCGCGCGCGCGAGTTGCAGGCTCGCCACGTTGGCCGTTGCCGTCGCCAGCAGCAACACGACGGCGGCGAACAGGACGAGAATCGCGGGCCGGACGTCGGCCGTGAGCGCCGTCAGCATCGGGACCGTCGTCACCTCGATCGGTCCGTCTGTGCCGAAGACCGCCATCGAGATCACCTTCGCGATCTGCGTGCTTGGGACCGCCGCGCGGCCGAGCGTCGTGCCTTCGGCCGCGGCCTGCGCCGGCGTCACTCCGGGCTTCAGCCGGCCGATCGCCTGGAACATGTCAATCGACATGCCCTTCTGGCCGGGTCTTGTCTGCGGCTCCATATAGAACGGCGTCCACGCGCGCGTGTCGCGATTGGGAAACTCGAACGCCGCCGGCATCACACCGACAACGGTGTAGGTCGTCCTGTCGAATCGGATGCGCGATCCGATCGCGTCGCCGCGGCCGCCGAACTGCTGCTGCCAGAGTCCATAAGAAAGGATGACGACCGACGTACGATTCGTCGGGCTCGGGCCGTCGCCTGCGCCCCCGCCGTCCGCAAGGTTCTCCGCCGGAGGCTCCAGCGCGTCGCCTGGCACGAACAGCCGCCCGCGCAGAGGCTTGACGTTGAGCATCGGGAACAGCGACGGTGTCACCTCGCAGATCGGGATGCGCGCCGCTCCCGGCTGATCCGTCGGCGCGACCTGCTCGTTGTCCCAGGCGCCGATGGCGTCCAGCGTGCGCGCGGCGTCGCGCCAGGCCAGATACGTCCCATTCGTGAAAATCGGCCCGAAGCGCTTCGTGCTGCCCTGGCGCGTTTCGTAGAGCCGCACCAGCCGCGGCGCGTCGGCCCACGGCAAGGGCTTGAGCAGCACGCCATAGGCGATGCTGCCGAGCACGGTCGTCGCCGCGATCCCGAGCGCCATTGTCGCGACGACGAGCGCGGCGTACGCGGGCTGGCGCCGCAGCAGCCGCCACGCGTAGCGCGCGTCCTGCAGCACGGATGACGCGAGCGGCGCGGATCCTGAGGGCGGTTCCACAGCCGGCGCGCGGCGCGGACGCCGACGGCGCACGGCAGGATCAGTCACCCACGCGCGGATTTGATCGTTCACGCGACGATCCGCTTCGTCGGCGCCGCGGCCTTCGGCCCGCGCGGCCGCGTAGCTCGCTGCGGCGTGCTGGGCCAACTCCTCGATCACGTCGTCGTCAGGTTTGGCGCTGCCGAACGCTTCGGAGATTCGGGTCTTCCAAGTCATGGCTGCACCCTGCGTCTGATCAATTCCCAACTGCCAACTCCCAATGACCCAAGGTCACCGAGTTTGATCGTTTCCGGCGATTCGGGCGCCTTGCGGAGTTGGGCGCTGTGTCTTTTTGGGGTTGTCATGCCGTCCTCACCTTGGCCACCCTGTTGAGCGCCGCAAAGAAATTCGCCCAGATGTCGCGTTGACTGGCGAGCGTGCGGCGGCCGGCCGGCGTGAGTTTGTAGTACCGGCGGCGGCGCTGACCGGCGCGTTCGACCCAGCGGCCTTCGATCAGTCCGCGATCCTCGAGGCGGTAGAGCGTGGGGTAGAGCGACGTGACATGGAAATTGATGGCGCCGTCGGAGCGGCTGGCGATCAGCTGGCCGATCTCGTAGCCGTGCCGCGGGCGTTCTTCGAGGAGCGCGAGGATCAGGAGTTCGGCGCTTCCGCGTTTGAGTTCATGACGCAGCCCCTTGTCGCGCGTCACGCTGTTCGATGCCATATATGGCTACAAACAATATCGCGCCAACTGTGCCACCGTCAAGTGCGAGGCTGTGACGATCCGACGGTCATCACCAAGACCATGAAGATAAGAAGATCACAATGACAATCTTTGTGATCTTTACTCCTTCGTGATCTTCATGAGTTGCCGTCGGCGCGTCCCGGTTACTGGACGGTCTGGACATTCCAGAAGTCGTCGCTGAGATCCTGATCGAGCAGGTACGCGTACGGCATCGTGAAGTAGCCGTGTTGACCCCAATCGGGGCCCCACGAGTTGCGGACGATGAAACGCGTGGTGGTGTCGTCATAACCGACCGCGAGCACGGCGTGGCCGCCCAGGACCGATTCGCCGCGCTTCGGCATCGGGACAGCGCCCGTGCGCGCGACGAGGGCGGCCTCGAAACTTTCGTACACCGTGAAGCCAAAGACGAACGGGTAGCCGGAGGCCAGACAACCCTTTAACTGTTCGATCACGTGCGGCAGCCGCTGATAGGCGACCGCGTCGTGGCGCGCGCCATCCTTGAAGGCGGCCGCGCTCGGCCGATCGCGGAAACGCCGGACCACATACGGCCAGAGCGCTTCGTGCGGCGCGCCGAGCTTCGCGACACTCTTGATGCCGTCGCGCAGCATCGCGCCCGCGTCCGAATCGACCGTCCCCTCTATCGCGCGCTCGTTGTAATAGATGAAAAGGCGGGACGGCGTGAACACGTCCGCCAGCGCCTGTTTCGCGCGATCGAACTGCACCGCGGCCGCGATCGCGTTGGCCGTGCAGCTGCCGAGCGTGCCCTGGTTGTACACGGCGGGACAGTGATCGCGCAGGTCCATGCGCGGCGGCAGTGCGGCGAGCGCCTCAGGCCGCGCGGCGAAGAGGCGATCGCGAACGTCGGGCAGATCGGGAATCCATCCGTAGCGTCTCGTGCGTGTGCGGCGTGTGTGTGTCATGGAGCTGAATACGCGGTAATTTGGCGCGGAGTTCTGGGGTAGGGAATGCACGCGGCGCGCGGAGTGCGGAGT
>JBOGIZ010000046.1:0-3529 GCA_050747805.1 Vicinamibacterales bacterium
ATATGTGAGGGAGAAGCAACGCAGCGAGGCGGGATGCCCCGCCCGGGAGTTAGGTGATTCATCACGTTTCCAGGGGACTAGCGCCGTAGTCGAGGATCGACCTGCGTCGAGAGAAACGCGCGCGCCACGGCGGCCGGATCCTGGCGACCCGCGTCCACGGCGTAATTCATCCGCCGCATGTCGGTGAGCGTGATGCGGCCGCCGAGCGCGTCGAGCGCCGCCCTGACCTCCGGGTGCCGCAGGAGCATCGCGCTCCTCGCGACCGCAACGGCGTCGTACGGCGGGAAATAGTGCAGGTTGTCGCGCAGCACGGCCAGCCCGTACGCCTCGATGAGACCGCTGGTCGTGTCGCCCGCGATCAAATCGACCTGGTGCGTCGCAAGCGCTCGATAGATGAGCGACAGATCCATCGCCGAGGGCGGCGCGGCGAACCGCAATCCGTACTTGGCCGCCAGACCGGGATATCCGTCGGCCCGCTCCAGAAATTCATACCCGAATGCCGCGTGCCACGAGGATGTATGCGGTGCGGCATCGGCGATGGTCTGGACTCCCAGCCGTCTGGCATCGTCACCGCGAATCAGAATGGCGAATGGATTGCCAAAACCGAGCGGCGGGAGCACCGTTATACCCGCGCCCGCGTACTGCTCTCGAACGCGCGCGAGGACGTGTGCGGCATCTTCGTCAGGCGGCTGCTTGAAAATCGCCGCGTCGGCCGTGCCAGTGTATTCGACGTACACGTCGATATCGCCGGATCGCAGCGCACGATCGCAGATGAACGTGCCCCCAAGATTGAGGCGGCGCTCGACCGTCAGGCCGGTCGTGCGCTCGATCTGCTGCGCGAGAATCTCGCCCAGCACGATTTGCTCGGTGAAATTCTTGGAACCGACCCGGATGACGCCGCGGTTGGCGCCGCTCGACCGGCCCGCCCCGACCGCGACCGCGAACAGGACGGCGATCAGCACGAGCACCAGTGCGACCGCGCCACGTCGGCGTTTTCTCATTCGCAGCGCACGCTCGGCAAGGAGCAGCGACCCGTCCGCCGCGAGCGCCAGGATCGCGGCGGGCACCGCGCCCGCGAGGATCGTCGTCGCGTCAACCATCGACAATCCACGGAAGATGTACTCGCCGAGACCGCCGGCCCCGACGGCGGCGGCGATCGTGGCGGTGCCGACGCCAATGACCGTCGCGACGCGGATGCCGGCAACGATCGACGGCAACGCGAGCGGCAATTCCACCTGGCGCAACAGCTGCCACGGCGTCATCCCCAGGGCGACGCCGGCCTCGGTAAGCGCCGGCTCGATACTGCGCAAGCCCGCGACGGTCGTCCGAATGATCGGCAGGAGCGCGTAGAGGATCAGCACGACGATCGCGACGCGCGCTCCGAGTCCGCCCACGAAGGGCAGCGGCAGCAGAAAGCCGAACATGGCCAGGCTCGGGATCGTCTGCACGACGTTGGCGAACCAGACGATCGGCGCTCCCGCGCGAGGACGGTGCGCCGCCAGAATGCCCACGGGTACGCCGACCGCAACGGCGACCGTCGTCGACGCGACGACCAGCAGGACGTGCTGCAGCAGGAGCGCCCCGAACTCGGCGCGGTGCGTGGCCAGAAAATGAACGAGCGTCATAGCGCCAGCGCGCGCGCTTCGAGCAGCGGCTCGAGCAGCGGCTTCACGTCGGGATGCGCGGACCGTGCGAGGGCCCGCGGCACGTCGATCGCGGCAATCGCGCCGCCCGCCAGCACGCCGACGCGGTCCGCGAGCACGAACGCTTCGGCCATGTCGTGGGTCACGAGCACGATCGTCTTTCTGAGGGCCGACTGGATCCGGCGGAATTCACGGTGCAGTTCGGCCCGCGTGACGGGGTCGAGCGCGCCAAACGGCTCGTCCATCAGCAAGATCGGCGGGTCGGCCGCGAGCGCACGCGCGACGCCGACGCGCTGCCGCTGGCCGCCCGACAATTCATGCGGGTCGCGCTCGACGTACGTCGCCGCGGGCAAATCGACGAGCGCCAGCATGTCGCGCACACGTGCGTCAACTCGAGCGCGGTCCCATCCAAGCAGGCGCGGCACGAGCGCGACGTTCTCGCCCACCGTCAAATGCGGAAACAAGGCGACGTCCTGCAGGACGTAGCCGATCCCCCGTCGCAGCGCGAACCGATCCCAGTCCGCCACCTTGCGTCCGTCGACGATCGCCTCGCCGCGATCCGGCGCGATCACGCCGTTGATGACTTTGAGCAGCGTGCTCTTGCCCGCGCCGCTGCGCCCGACGAGCGCAACCGTTTCGCCGCGCGCGATCGACAGACTCAGTCCGCGCAGTACGACGCCGACACGCGGACGCGCCACGTCAACCTTATCGAGGACGATCGCTGAAGTCTCCATCATCGAATCCCTCATCCCTAATCCGTGAATCGCGAATCACGAATCGCGCATCACGGCTCACGGATCACGCCGAGAATCGCCTCGGCCGCCCGGCGGCTGGCGCCGGCGGATCCGAGCTTTGCGCGGACGTCGGCGAGATCCGCGCGGATGCGCGCGGCGTACGCGGCGTCGGTCAGCACGCGGAGCGCCTCGGCCGCCGCCGCCTCAGGCGTGAAGTCATCCTGAATCAATTCGGGCACAACCGGGCGGCCTGCGACCAGATTGACCATGGCGTACGTATCGACATGCACGAAGGGCTTGCCGATGCGATACGTCAGCGGGCCGAGACGATACACGACCACCATCGGGCAGCCGTGCAGCGCCGCCTGAATCGTGACCGTGCCCGACGCGAGGAGGGCGACGTCGGCCGCTCCGAGCACGGCGTCGGCCGCGTTCTCGACGACCACGGGCTGACGAGCGGCCGCCGGCCAATTCGCAAGCGGCGCAAACAATTCATCGTCGAGATGCGGCGCTCGCGCGATCACAAACTGCGCGTCCGGAAGCCGGATCGCGATTAGACCTGCCGACTCGACAAGGCCCGGGAGAATGGCGCGCAGTTCGTTCCGGCGGCTGCCCGGCAGGATGGCCACGACCGGCTTGGCCGGATCGAGTCCGTGGGCGTGCAGGAACGCGCCGCGTGGTTCGGCGGGCGCGGACAATTCGAGCAGCGGATGACCCACGAACGTCGCCGGCACCCCCGCCTCGCGATAGAACGCCTCCTCGAAGGGAAAAATGACGAGCACGCGATCGGCGATGCGTTTGATCGTGCGAAGGCGGCCGCGCCGCCACGCCCAGAGCTGGGGACTGATGTAGTACACGATCGGCACGCCTCGCCGGTGCAGCGCGCGCGCGAGAAACACATTGAAATCGGGAAAATCGATCGGCACGAATACGTCGGGCGGAGCCGCGTCCGCCGCCTGCACGATCGCGCGGTAGGCGCTCCACGACCGCGGAATCACGCCAAGCGCCTCGGTGAGGCCCGTGACCGACAAGCCGCGGAAGTCGCGGACCAGCGTCGCGCCGGATGCCCGCAGCCGCTCGCCGCCGAAGCCGCTGATAACGGCGCCGGGCTCGAGGCGGAAAATTTCTGCCGCGAGCGCGGCGGCGTAGAGA
>JBOGIZ010000047.1:0-3425 GCA_050747805.1 Vicinamibacterales bacterium
GGCCCGAACCTGGCGATCGAGACGGATCGGCGTCGCGGCCGGATCCGTTCCCGTGTCAAACGACGGCTGCAGGAGATTGCGTATGGCGAGCCCTATCCGGCCGAGTGACCCTGATTTCATCACGCCAACGTCGATGTCGAATTTCGTCGAGGCGGTCGGGCCGCGCAGAAGAGCGCTGCCCTCAGCGGCAGTGAACGACGTCGGCGCATCAAGGCCGCCGCCGAACCCCTCCCATGCGACGCCGTGCACGAGTTTGGCGGTCCCACCCACGGCCACGCCGCCCCAGAGCGACTGGACAAGCGTCACACCGAAATGGTGAGCGACCAGCGTGTCGTCCCGGGTGAACGAGAACGGTCCGCCGCCCGGTGTCGCGCCAGGCCTAAATCGACTCGTGAGGGTGCGGTAATACGAAAGGCCCAGCGGTGGCACGCCGAACGCCACCAGCGTCGCAGACGACTTATGCCTGAACTCGCTCCCCGACGGCGTGTTGAGGGCGTTGAAATCCGCCACGGCGCTGAAAAAGGCGCCGGATGCCAGACCCGCGGGATTCCAGAATACGGCCGAGGCATCGTCGGCGACCGCGGTGAACGCGCCGCCCATCCCTTGCGCACGCACGCCCGCCGTCTGGGCGGCAGCCGATCGGGCCGCGAGCAGCACAACGGCGAACGCCAGACCGGGGGCCGCGCGGACCAGGAACCGGACAACGCTCATCACGCCCAGCTTAACGCCTAACTATCGATGCACGTGAGGGTTCGCCATCACCGGGCGGGGAACGCGAGCGGTCGATTCTCCGTATTTGCGTGGTACAATCAACCCGTTCCCGAACAGTTTGTCACTCGGTTCCGCAGGACCCCCGTTTTATGCCTTCTGATACCGCAATGGCGGCCGGCTCGACGCCTGCCCCGAAGAATCTCGCCGCGCGTTTCGTCGGGATCATTACGTCCCCGCGCGACACGTTCCAATCGGTCGCCGTCGCGCCAAAGTGGCTCGGCATGCTGATCGTCACCAGCGTAATTATTGCCGTGTTCTCGGCGCTGCCGATGACCACGGACGCCGGGAAGCAGGCCGCACTCGACATGCAGGAGCACCAACTGCAGTCCTTTGGCATGCAGGTGTCGGATCAGATGCACGCGAACCTGGAACGAGGCGCCGCCCGATTGCCGTATACGACCGGCATCAGCGTGCTGCTGGTAGGGCCGATCTTTGCGGTCATCATCGCCGGCATCCTGTTCGCGATTTTCAACGCCGGCCTGGGCGGCGAAGCGTCGTTCAAGCAGGTCTTCAGCGTGTACGTGCACTCCGGCGTGATAGGCGCGCTCTCGTTGATCTTTTCGGGGACGATCAATTACTTCCGCGCGACCACGGGCAGCGTCGCCAACCTCGGCGCCCTGCTGCCGATGATCGCTGATACGTCATTTCCCGGGCGGCTGCTCGGGATGGTCGATGTGTTCATGATCTGGAGCGTGATCGTGCTGGCCATGGGCCTCGGCGTACTGTACCGGCGCCGCACGCAGCCGATCGCCATTTCGCTGTTGAGCGTGTACGCCGTGATCGTCATCGTCGTCGCGCTCGTCAAAAGCCGGCTGGGGGCTGCATGAGTCGGAACAAAAAACTGCTCGTCGCCGCGGGCGTCGTCATCGTCCTCGGCGGGATCACGTTCGCGAATTTCAAGTTCAAGAAGCAGACGGGCATCGCCGTGAACGTCGAAGCGGTGCGCCGCCGGGGCCTGCAGCAGATTGTCTCCGCGTCGGGCAAGATCCAGCCGCACGATCTGATCAACATCAGCTCCGACACGGTCGGGCGGGTCACGAATCTGGCCGTCGACGAAGGCATGCGCGTGACAAAAGGCCAGTTCCTGATGCAGATCGATCCGAAGCTGCTCGCCGCGGCCGCCGATCAGCAGCAGGCCAGCCTCGAAGCGGCGAAGTCGCAGATGGACCAGCTTCGCGTGGCGGCCGACAGCGCGGAGGCCGCCCTGAAGCTCGCGCAGCAGGAAGAGGCGCGGCAGCAGCAGCTCTGGAAACAAGGGCTCACGACGAAGGAATCCGTCGACACGGCGGAGAGCACGCTGCACATGCGGCAATCGGACACGGCGTCTGCCGCGAAGCAGATCGAAGTGCAGCAGCTCCACATGAAAGAGCAGCAGGCCATGGTCGACAGCGCGAAGTACCAGTTGAGCAAGGTGCGAATCACGGCGCCCATTGACGGCATCATCACCAGCCGGAACATCGAGGAAGGTGAAACGGTCGTTGTCGGAACGATGAACAATGCCGGAACGGTGCTGCTGACGATCGGCGACATGTCCAACATCGAGGCGCAGGTCGAGGTCGACGAGACCGACATTCCCGACGTGCAGCTCGGGCAAGCGGCGGCGATCACGATCGACGCGATGCCCGGCAAGACCTTCCACGGCCACGTGACCGAGATTGGCAACAGTCCGATCAACTCCACGACGACGTCGGCGTCGGCGGCGACGCAGGCGACGAACTTTCTGGTGAAGGTGCGCGTGGACGACAAGATTCCCGACGTGCGCCCCGGTTTCAGCTGCACGGCGAACATCACGACCGCGACGCGGACAAACGCGCTGTCGATCCCGATCCAGGCGACGACGGTGCGCGAAGTCGTCCTCGACAAGGACGGCAATGTCGTCCACCCGCAGCAGAAGCCCGGCGCCTCGCGCGCGGTGACGACGCTCGAAGCGCAGGAGCTGCCGAAGGGTCAGCAGCGGAAGGAAATCGAAGGCGTGTTCATCGTCCGGGACGACAAGGCGGTCTTCACGCCGGTGAAAACCGGGATTGCCGGCGACAAGTATTTCGAGGCGCTCTCGGGCGTCAAGGAAGGCGACCAGGTGGTCATCGGACCGTTCAGCTCGGTCCGCAACCTGCCCGACGAGTCGGCCGTGAAGATCGAGGCGACGCCGGCGGTGCCCGCCGGCGGCAGCTCGACGTAGCACGCAGTCTGGGGTAGGCCGGAGCTCTGAGCTGCGGCGTTTCCACGATGAATCAATTCCTCGAAGCCGCGAGCATCGCGCTCAGCGCGATCTGGGAGTACAAGCTCCGGTCGTTCATGACGGTGCTCGGCAATATCGTTGCCGTCACGTCGATCATCGCGGTCGTCACGCTCGTCCAGGGGATGAACGTGTATGTGACCCACGCGATCCTGTCAGACGTCGGCGCCGACGACTTCACGATCCAACGCTTCCCCGTCATCCGGACGCAGCAGGACGAGGACCGCACGCGCAATAATCCGCTGATCAAGCTGGCGGAAGCCACGGATGTCCGGAGGTTCAGCGAGAACGTCGCCGCGGTGGCGGCGACCGCGTCGGCCGGCGCGAGCGCGGTATACGGCACGCAGGAAGTCGACGGCGTACAGGTCCAGGGGGTCTCGCGCGATTACATCTTTTTCGACACGTTCAACGCGGAACG
>JBOGIZ010000048.1:0-4297 GCA_050747805.1 Vicinamibacterales bacterium
ATTGGCGTTGTCCTGGGAACGATCTTCGGCGGACGTGTCCTGGCGCGGCTGCCCGATCGACTCTTCAGCCCGGCGATTGCGGCGGTCCTGGGGCTACTCGGCGCCGCGGAACTGCTGCACGGTGTCAGCCTTTGGCGCGCGTGAGTCGGTGCTCGCCGACGGCATCGATCGAGGCCTACAAGGCGCACGAGGCCGCGGTCACTGAGGCGGTCTAGGCAACACGCCGGAGCGCACCGGAAGATACTTCAGTGATACGGTAGGCGCCGCTAACCACCGCCGCGTCCGCGTCCGCGCGCCGGCGGCCCATTCAGGAACTCGTCGATCTCGCGCCGCTCCTCGTCGCTGACCGGCGGTCGCGGATTGATCGCCTCCATCTCCTTCACCGCGTCGGCGGTGATCGCCGGCAGATGCCGGATGAATCGTACGAGGGTCCACGACTGCCGTTCGCCATCAACCGTCCCCGTCGCCCACCCCGGCATGGCGGTCCACGGAATGCCGCGCCCGATGGCGTAGAACAACTCCCCGTCCGTCAGACGCTGCGCGCTCGGCGTGCGCAGGTCCGGAGGGGGCGGATACACGCGGCGGCCGATGCTGGTGTCGCCGCTCCCATCATTCCCGTGACAGAGCGCGCAGTGATCGGCTCAGTGATCGCGACGCCTCTTTCAGGACGTCCGGCGTCGGCGCCACGGGATTACGCGCGTCGCGCGCGTGCGCCGGCAGGAGGAACCGCCACGCTGTCGAGGCCGCGACGATCTCGAAGCGGCCCGGGCGTCGGCCTATCGCGCCGAGGCCGGTGCCTCGCACGAACCACGCGATGGCCACCACCACGACGAGCGCGACGGCGCCACCGATGATGATTCGACCCACCATGTCCCCCGTTGGCGCTCACCGAGCCGCGAGGTGGATCTCGACAGCTCTCATGACTCCGTCCGCGTCATGATCGACGTTGACGACGACTTTCTCGCCGACGGTGATCTTCGCCTGGTCGAACGTGACCGTCGTGCTCCCGCGCAGGACCTTCGTCGTCTCGCTGATGAGAAGCCACGGTGGCGCCTCACCCTTCTTCTCCTCGCCGGTCTTCACCTGCATCCGCGTCCGTTCGACGGTGGCGACCGTGCCCTTGAAAGTCATCGGATGCGCGAGCACGGCGACGCTCCCGAGCAGCACGACGACGAGCCCCGCGACGATGAATGACGGTCTAAAAGATGAACATCGCTCTCTCCCCTTGGTGCCGCTGCGAGCGGCGATAACAACCGCGATCGGGCGCGCCAACGCTCCGCTAGCGCGCCCGCACGGCCAGAAACACACTGAACTCCCTCGCGCTCCGTCCCCCGTAGGACGACGCCAGGGCGCCCGGCACAATCGACCAGCCGACGCTACCTCCGAGACCGGTGCGCATGCCGTGGCCTTCGGCCAGCCAGCGGGTGTAGCCGACGTCCACTTTCCCGACGGTGAACGGCTCGCCGGTCGCGATCGGCAGGACCAGATCCGCGGCCGTCTTCCCGACGACCTCGACGCGGGCGAAGATCTGGTCGCGGGGGCGGATGTCGGCGCTGGTCTCCGCAAGAAACGCGTTGGACGTGTGGCCAGCCTCCCGGTTCCGGCCCCACGCCATCGTCGCGGCCCAGACGCGATTGTTCACGAGGCGATGGTAGGTCGCCGACGCCGTGACGCGGTCCACGTCTTCGCGTGGGCCCGACAAGATGAACTCCGCCTGCGCCAGATGGCCGGCCGACACCTGAATGGCCCACGCCGGTGTCGGGAGAATCCAGAGGCGCCCGGAGTACGAGGTGAGCGAGCCGAAATCGAAATCGTACCGGTTGTCGTCCGGTTCGCGCCCGTTGAACACGGACGTCTCCGCCTTCCACCGCCGACCGTACACGCCGCCCGTGATGACCCCGAAGCTCACGTGGCTCGAATCGAGCCAATGATGCGAGATGGGCGCGATCGGACTGGCGCTCGCGGACAGTCGGTGCGGAAATGCGGTCGGTCCCAACGCCGGTTCACCCGACGGCCCCCCATACACCTCGAACGCGACCGACGACGTGATGGCGCGGCGATAGTCGGCCGCCAGTTCTATAAACAGGTCGTGCGGGTGTTGTTGATCGTGGAGCGCCGAGCCGTTGCAGAACTCACCGCTCTGGAGCAGATCGGGGTATCCACACTTGCCGACGGTCAGCGGTTCCAGACTGAGCATGCCGCGGATCAGCAGTTGCCCGCCAGCGACCGGGCGCTGCGCCATCCCCATGATCCAGTTGACGCTGCCGAGCTGGTCGTCGCCGCGCGCGCCCGTGGTGTCGACGAATTGGACGAACGCGCTGCCGTGCACCATCAGGGTCCACGGCCCGGCCGCGCGCATCGCGCCCTGCATCGGTGTGGCGTCGGGCATCCATGACGTGCCGGACCCGTCTCGTGTGTGATCGATGCCCAGAGGATTGGCTGGCATCGCCATCATCGATTGGCCGGATGCCATCGGCATTGACGTCCCGCTTTGGTCAGGCGGCGACGTCGCGGTCTGGCCAAAGGCTGTGGCAGACGACGCCACAGTCAGCGTTAGGAACCAGATCGCGATACGGACGGACATGCAACACCTCACCTGCACCTGACAGACGGGACACACGTCGGCAGGCCTCGTCGAGGCACACCGTGTACGTCCGAAGCGCAGCGCCTTACGCCACGCGAGGATCGCTCAGTGCAAGGGCGTTAGATACGAAGTGGCAGGGCGAGGGAGGTCGGTGGACTGTCCGGCGGACGGCTGGGCGATTCGCGGAGGACTGAGGGTGACCGGACATTGGTGGCGTCGGCCTGAGCGCCAGCACTGGTCGCGACCAGCGCCTGAGAATGAACATCGGCGCCGGCGCTGGCCAGCATCGGAGGGTCGCCGGCGTGTGCCGCGCAATCATCTGGCGCCGGCACAAAAGCGGCGGCCATTGCCACGTCCTGACGGGCAACGCCGGGTGCTGGGCGGCTGTCGTCGCCCGCGCAGGCGATCTCGCACTGCACCTGTAGCGACGGCAGCATCGTGAAGATGGCCAGCACGGCTGACGCGATGCACCGGCGGACGGTCACAGGGGAATCATACGCCGGACGTCTCTTGATTGCAGGAATCTACGCGCCCGTAAGTTTCTCGCTCGGATCCGCGTTCAACCAAACAAGCGGCATTCGACAGGCGGCTCCACTGACATCGCGCCGCATTGTTCCCAAAGGGCCACGGGAGCCCCGACGGCTAGAAGTCGCCGATCGCGGAGGTACGCATGTTCCGCTCGTTCGTTCGTCAGTTATCACGTCCGGCTCGCTCGATGGTCACGAGACTGTCTGCGGCACTTGTCGTCATCATTCTGTTTCCGGCGCTGGCTTTCGCCCAGTCTCCCTGGGAGCGCGCCGCCTCGAATCTCGAGGCGACCTTCACCGGCCCGCTTGCGCGGTCGCTGGCGCTTGTCGCCATCGTGATCGGCGGACTGATGTTTATGTTCGGCGAAGGCGGTGCCAAGCGACAGATCAGCGGCATCGTCTTCGGCGGCGGGCTCGCCCTCTTCGCCGCACAATTCCTGGCCTGGCTTTTCTGAGCTGACCAACCGAGGTTCGTGATGACGTCCGGAAACCTGCCGGAGTACCGGCACGTGTATCGATCGCTCCATCGGCCGCTCACGGTGTGCGGCGTGGACCGGCGCCTGTTCTTTCTCGCGCTGCTTGTCGGCGCCGCGACGTTCAACCTGTTCTACAGCTTCCTCGCCGGCTGCTTACTCTTTGCCACCATCTATCTCTTCGCGCTCTGGAGCACGCTGCGCGACCCGCAGATGCTCCAGATCCTTCTGCGCTCCGGCAACGCCCGGCGGCGTTATGACGCCGCGAAGCACGACCGCTTCGTGATCGACGTCAGGCGGTGATCGGTGGTGAAGATCAGCCGCATCCTCAAGGACTACCGCGAGGCGGGCAGCCTGAACGCGCTCGTCGCCCTGTGGGGCTTCGTGGATGACGCCGTCTTTCTCACGAAGACTGGCGCACTCGGCCTCGTGTTTCGCCTGGAGGGTGTCGATTACGAGTGCCTCGACCACGCCGAACGCCACGCCATCGCGCGGCGCTTCGAGCAGGCGCTCAGACAGCTCGACGAGTCGTTCCGCGTCTACCAGTACGTCATGAAGCGTCCGGCCGCACCGATCGTCGCGACCCCGCATCCGAACACCATCGTCAACGAAGCGCTGCAGCGGCGCGCGGACTTCTTCGCCGCGAAGGCCGACGCACTCTTCGAGCTGGACCTGCATCTGGTCGTCCTGTTCGAGGGCTGGAGCCCACGACG
>JBOGIZ010000049.1:0-1523 GCA_050747805.1 Vicinamibacterales bacterium
GTGCGGAAGCGCCCCGCCATGTTCGGGTCCACGGGTCCGACCGGGCTGCACCATCTCGTGTACGAAATCGTCGACAACTCGATCGACGAAGCGCTGGCGGGGTTCTGCGATCAAATCAACGTCACGATCCACATCGACAACTCCGTGACCGTCATCGACAACGGGCGCGGCATTCCCACCGATCGGCACGCGAGCGGAAAGTCGGCGGCCGAAGTGGCGCTGACGGTCCTGCATGCGGGCGGCAAGTTCGACAACGACAGCTACAAAGTTTCCGGAGGCCTGCACGGCGTCGGCGTCTCGGTCGTGAACGCGCTGTCGGAGACGCTCGAACTCGAAATCTGGCGCAACGGCCACGTCTACAGGCAGACCTACGAGCGCGGCGCGCCGACCGCGGATCTCGAGCTCACGGGCACCACCAAGAAGCGCGGAACGAAGGTCACCTTCAAGCCCGATACCCAGGTCTTCGAGACGACCGAATACAGCTTCGACACGCTTGCTCAGCGTCTCCGCGAACTCGCGTTCCTCAACGGCGGCGTCACGATCACGATCAACGACGAGCGCGACGGCAAGGGACACACGTTCCTCTACGAAGGCGGCATCGTCTCTTTCGTGCAGTACCTGAACCAGAACAAGTCGCCGGTGAACGAAAAGCCGATCTACATGCGCGGCGAGAAAGACGGGATCGACGCAGAGATCGCGCTGCAATGGAACGACGGCTACGCGGAGACGATTTACTCGTTCGCGAACAACATCAACACGCACGAGGGGGGCACCCATCTGTCGGGATTGCGCGCGGCGCTCACGCGCACGGTCAACTCCTACGCGGCCGGCAACAATCTGAGCAAGGATCTCAAGGACGCGACGATCAGCGGCGACGACATCCGCGAGGGCCTGACGGCCGTGCTGAGCGTCAAGATTCCCCGGCCGCAGTTCGAAGGCCAGACGAAGACGAAGCTCGGCAACACGGAAGTGAAGGGCATCGTCGAGGCGATCGTCAACGACAAGCTCGGCGCGTTTCTCGAGGAGAACCCGAACGTCGCACGGCGGGTGATCCTGAAGGCCGTCGACGCGGCACGCGCGCGCGAAGCGGCCAGGAAGGCGCGCGATCTCGTGCGCCGGAAAGGCGCGCTCGACAGCAGCGCGCTTCCCGGCAAGCTTGCCGACTGTCAGGAGCGAGACCCCGCCCAGAGCGAGCTGTACATCGTCGAAGGCGAATCGGCCGGCGGCTCGGCGAAACAGGGACGCGATCGCCGGTTCCAGGCGATCCTGCCCTTGAAGGGCAAGATCCTCAATGTCGAGCGGGCGCGGTTCGACAAGATGCTGAGCTCGGCCGAGATCGGCACGCTGATCGCCGCGATTGGCACCGGCATCGGCGCCGAGGAGTTCGATCCCGAGAAGGCGCGCTATCACCGCATCATCATCATGACCGACGCGGACGTAGACGGAAGCCATATCCGGACGCTGCTCCTCACCTTCTTCTTCCGTCAGATGCCGATGTTGATCGAGAAAGGCTTTCTCTACAT
>JBOGIZ010000050.1:0-4590 GCA_050747805.1 Vicinamibacterales bacterium
GCCTGATGGCAAGCCTCTATGAGCTCACCGGCGAGTCGTCTCGTGCGTCAGCGCCGGCCCGTCGGTACTCTGGGCGTAACCGCCAGAGCGAGCGAGCACAGCGAGTGAGCCACGCGCACGGAGCGGGGCGCTTGGCCCCCGCGAGTGCGCGTGTAGGGGGGACCGGCGGGGCGACGCCCCCCGGAATCTAATGGATCTCAGGTCGCGGCTGCGTTCGATCGTGCGTCCGCCTGGAGCGGCGCCGCGCGAGCTCACGTACGAGCCCGACACGGAGGGCTATGAAGCGCCGATCGATCACGATCGCGTGGCGGACGTGCTCGGAGGGTGCGCCGTTGTCAACGCCTTCGGCCGCGCGCTCGTCATCGATCGGCGCTACGAGTCCGACCGGTTTCATGGCCAGCATCGCGTCGGCGACTGCGAGCTTCGCGATGACGAGTCGCTTCGCGTGCTGGATCCCTCGCTGGGCCCTCCGGACGGCTCGGGATCGCGCACGCTGTTCATCGATCTCGAAACCACCGGCTTGAGCGGGGGCGCCGGCACGGTAGCCTTCCTCGTCGGCTGCGGCTGGTTCGACATCGGCGCCTTTCAGGTCAGACAGTTCCTGCTCACGAGCTATGCGGCGGAGCGCGCGCTCCTCTGCGCCGTCGCCGAATGCTTCGATGACGCGGCGCTGATCGTGACGTACAACGGCAAGACGTTCGACGTGCCGGTGATGGAGACGCGCTGGCTGTTCCATCGCATGGAGCTGCCGCTCGACGGCGTGCGCCATTTCGACATGCTGCATCCGGCGCGTCGCTTGTGGCGTTCTCGATCTGACGCGCGCGTAAACGAGCCGCCGGAAGGAACCGCGGCAGACCGGCGGCCCCGAGCGCCAAACGACAATTGCAGGCTTGGGACGCTCGAGCGCGTGCTCTGCGGCGTCACGCGCGTCGGCGACGTGCCGGGCATGGAGATTCCGGCGCGGTATTTCAGATTTCTCAGAAGTGGGGACGCGCGGCCGCTCGAGCCCGTGCTCGAGCACAACCGGCTCGATCTAATCTCTCTGGCGGCCGTCGCCGCGCGTGCGTCGCAGCTGGTCCAGCAGGGCAGCGGCGGATGCCGCGACGCGGCGGAGGCGCTCGCGCTCGGCAAGGTATTCGAGCGTGCCGATCGCTGCGGTCTGGCGCTCGAGGCGTACGAGCGCGCGGCGTCGGACGTCGACGCGCCGATCGAGGTCGTCGCTGAAGCGCTGTATCGGTTTGGGCTGCGGCTCCGACGCGATCGACGCTTCGCCGAGGCCGCGGACATCTGGCGGCGGATTGTCGCCTTGAAACAGGGCAGACGGCGGAGCGCCGTGCTGGTCGCGGTGCGGCGCTTTGCCGTCGAGGCGCTCGCCGTACACCACGAGCACCGAGAGAGAGATTACGAAGGCGCAAAGGAACTCGCGCTGCTGCTGCTCGATGAATCCGTCGATGCGAGCGTGCAGCCGCAGGCGGACGCAGCACGACACCGGATCGCGCGCCTCGATCGGAAGCTCGCCAACGGCTCGAGCGAGTTGTTTGTGTGATCGTACCCGCCAGATCGGGCGCTCAACGACGCGCCCGGCGGTTCAGCGATCCGGGTCGGTTAGCGGGCGGCCGCCGTCTTTTTCACGGATGCGGCCTTGCTCGTCTTCGCGGCCTTTGCTGCGGCCTTACGCGTCTCCGACGTCTGCGCGCCGAACCGCTTCGTGAACCGCTCCACGCGTCCTTCGGTGTCGATCAGCTTCTGCCGTCCGGTGAAGAACGGATGACAGTTGTTGCAGATTTCGAGGTGCAGCTCGGGCTTGGTCGAGCGCGTCTTCCACGTCGCACCGCACGCGCACCGCGCCTCGACGTCGAAATACTTGGGGTGGATCGCTTCCTTCACAGACGGCTCCTTTATCTACCGAGGGGCGTTGCCCCTCGGACTCCCCTACACGCGCCCTTGCTCGCCGCTTCGCCGGCTTGCTCCGGTCGCGTGGCTCGCTCGCTACGCTCGCTCGCGTGGCGTCTTGGGGGAAAAAATAGTATACCACAGAGCGTAAGTTGCGCCGGCTCAACGGTTTCTGGCCGCTATGGCTCGACGGGTCAGGGAATCTCGATCCAGCGATCCCAGCGATGGCGGCGGAGCCCGGTGATCAGGTCTGAGGTCAACCGCACTCCGTCGCTCGCGGCGATATTGGCGTTCACGTGTCGCGTCTTCCGCATGCCGGGGATGACCGTGCTTACGGCCGGATGCTGCAGGATGAATCGCAACGACGATAGTTCCGGAAGCGACATCCCATCGGCCACAAGCGGCCGCAGCCCTTCGACGCGGCCGAGCGTTTCGCCGAGCGCGCTGCCGCCGAAATAGATATTCCGGAAATCGCCCTGCGGCCACGTCGTGTCCGGCGTCAAGGTGCCGGTCAGGCTGCCCTCATCGAACGGCACACGCGCGATGACGGCGATGTTGCGCCGCGCGCACTCCGGGAAGAGCTCGTCCTCCGGCGCTTGATCGAAGATGTTGTAGACGACCTGGACGGCGTCGATCAATCCGGTCGCGAGGGCCTTCAGCGCGTTCCCGGGCTGCCATCGGTTGATGCTGATGCCGATCGCGCGCACCAGCTTTTCATCTTTGAGCGCACGGACCGCGCGCTGCCATCGATCGTCATCGGCCCACGCGTCGGTCCACACGTGAAACTGCTGGAGGTCAATGGTGGCGACGCCGATGTTCGACAGGCTCCGCTCGGTGGATTCGCGGATGTAGTCGGCGGGGAAGACCTCGTCGAGTGGGTACTCGGCATGCGCCGGCCATCGCCGATTCTTGGGCGGGATTTTCGTCGCCGTATAAAGGCGCCTGCCGGGATGCCGCGTCAGCAGCTCGCCAAGAAGCTGTTCGCTTCTGCCCTCGCCGTAGGCCCAGGCCGTGTCGAAGAACGTGCACCCGAGTTCGACGGCGCGATCCAGCGATTGCCGCGATTCGGCATCATCCGATCCGGTCCACCCCGCCATCCCCCACATGCCGTAGCCGATTTCCGACACCGGCCATCCTGTCCGCCCGAAGGTGCGATACCGCATCGCCCCATTATGATGGGGTCCGTACCTCCACCGCTGCAGGACGCTCGTACGCGGCCGGCTCAGAGGCGATCGAAAAGAGCGGCAGCGAGACATAGAAGGTCGCGCCGTTCTCGAGCTCTCCCTCGGCCCACGCCCGCCCGCGATGGCGCGTCACGATGCGCCGCACGTTGGCGAGCCCGATGCCGGTCCCCTCGAACTGGTCCGACGAGTGGAGACGCTGGAAGACGCCGAAGAGCTTGCCCGCAAACCGCATGTCGAAGCCGACGCCGTTGTCGCGAACGGCAAGGACAGCCTGGTCTCCCTCGCGCGCCGCGCGGACGTCGACTCTGGCGATCGAACGTGTAGACGAGTACTTCACCGCGTTCGAGAGCAGATTCAAGATCACCAGATATAGCATCTGCGGGTCGCCTTCGACCGCCGGCAGGTCGCCGATGCTCCACTCGATCGCGCGCCCGGGGTTCTGCGATTCGATTTCGATCCGGGCCTTCTCGACGAGCGCGTTGAGATCGACGCGCGTCTGCAGCATGTCGGCGCGTCCCATCCTTGAGAAGAGGAGCAGGTCGTCGATCAGCCGTCCCATGCGGGACGCCGAGTCGGTAATCGTGCGCAGGTAGCGCCGCGACTGCGGATCGAGAGAAGCGCCGGCGCTCCCTTCGAGCAGTGCGGCAAAGCCGGTGACATGGCGGACGGGCGCCCGCAGATCGTGCGAGACCGAATAGCTGAACGCTTCCAGCTCGCTCGTGAGCGCCCCGAGTTCGGCGACGCGCTGCTCGAGCTGCTGGTTGAGAGCCGTGACGTCCTTCGTGCGCTGCGCGACGCGCGATTCGAGGTCCTCGCGATGGGTTCGGACCTGGTCGGCCATCGTATTGAACGCAATCGCGAGGCGTCCGATCTCGTCGCGGCGCGCATCGGGCACGCGCTCGTGCACCTCTCCCCGCGCGATTTTCTCCGCGGCGACCGTGACGATCCCGAGTGGAGCGGTGACCCGCGCACTGACGAAGTGCGTCGCCACGCCCGCCAGCAGCACGAGGACGGCTGCCACGATGAGCATCCGCCTCATGAACGCCCACGCCGGCGACACGATGTCGTCTTTCGGATATTCGACCGCCACGAGCCAGGGCGTGCCGCGTACCTGGGCGGCGGCGCCGGTGTAGTGGCGTCCGCCGGCATCGACGCTGTCGGGAACGGCGCCCGCCCTGGCAACGGCGGGCGCCGCCACGACGCGCGCGAGGTCGGTCCAGACGCCGCCGGGCTGCCCGATCCGCAAGAGCGACCCAGGTCCCATCAGCTTCGCGATCGTCTCGCTCTGCGCGCCATTGCCCGCGAGCAGCCGGCTCGACACGACGAATCCCAACGTCGTTGCCGGAACGTCATCACTCTGTTCCGTACTCTCGGCCGTCGTCGTCCAGTACACGGCGCCGCCTGTTTGCGTAAACGGTCCTGTGCCGGCCGCCGCAGGCCGCACGCCGGCCGGCACGACTGGCGTCGTCGGAGGGCGTTTGCCGGCGCCTTGCGCGGTGATCAGCAGGTGACC
>JBOGIZ010000051.1:0-6859 GCA_050747805.1 Vicinamibacterales bacterium
AGGCGGTTTCGGCGGCCGCGGCGGCCGCGGCGGCACCGGAGTCGCTGAGGCGCAGCCGCGGGTGCTCTTGTCCTACCCGGAGAACCCGAATGACCTGCTGCTGTCGGGCGAGCTGGTTGGCGGCGAGAAGCTGACCGGCCACGCCGTGCTCGTCGACTCACCGCTCGGCAAGGGGCATATCGTGCTCTTCGCCAACCGGCCGTTCTGGCGCAACGAGCCGCACGGCAACTACTTCCTGTGGTTCAACGCGATCCTCAACTGGAACGATCTCGACGCCGGCCGCGCTGCACCGACTGCGGGAGCCGCGGGCCGCTCGCGGCATTAATCGACTCGTCCGGACGGATAGGCGCTTCGCCGACTACTGTGGCGCCCGCGCGAGGTACGCAGCGGGCGTCACAATCGCGATCCCACGAAACGGGTTGAGCGCCAGGAGGTCGCGATCGCCCGTGACGAGAACGTCCGCGCGACCGTTCACGGCAGCCTCCAGGAATTTGTCATCGTTGCGATCGCGCGAGGCCCGGATCTGCTGGACGATTTCCACGATTTCGACGAGCGGCGCGAGCCGGAGCAGGAGGGCGTCGCGTTGTGGGCGCGGCACGTACCGATCGAACTTCGGCGAGAGCAGTTTCTCGACGAGTTCGCTCAGCGTCTCGCGAGACGCGACAAGTTGTCCGGTCGTGACGGCCCGCTCCAGGGCCGCGGCCGGCATTGACGTGGTGGAGAACAGGCCGCTGATAAGGACGTTCGTGTCGACCACGACCCGTTCACGCGCCATCGCGCTTGAGCAGGCTGGCCAGACGCTTGGCCGTCAGCCCTTTCGAGGCTGCCTGTGCCGCGACGTCCTTCCGCAAATCGAGAAAGGCCTGAACGTTTCCCGAGCGCAGCCGCTCGTAGTCGGTCATCGACAGCACCACCGCAATGTCGCGGTCCTGACGCCGGATGACGATCGGCTCTCGCTGCGCCTCGTCAAGAATGGCGCCGAGCCGGTTCTTGGCCTCCGTGGCGGCGACTCTTTTCATGGCCATATTAGCTATTGTAGCTAAGACGGTCGCGCTCCGACGTCAGAAAATTACTTTCTGCGCGTAACCTGCTCGCTGCAGTGCCAGAGCCACAGACAACGCGCGGCTCGGTTCCTGAGTGGGTGGATCGGACCAGGACAATGGTCGCAAATGGGCATGACCGCGAACACCGTCACCCCAGAGCTCGTGTCAGTTGTCTCCGTCAACGAGATTGGCGGCTTACCATCGTCGCCCGCGGCATAAAAGGAAAAAACGAACGCCATGGTGTGCGGCGTCGTCGGCTCGATGCAATTGCGGCAGTCGAACGTCGCGTGCGCCGCGGCAGCGAGGGCTGCCTCTCTCAAGAGAGGAATGCCCTGAACAAGCGTCGTCCCCGCCACAGTCCATCCGGACCGACTCCGACCCGCACGGTCACTCTGCCGCTCACCAGGGCCCACACTGCGATCTGCGGGTATGAAACCTGGATTCGCGCGAGCGTCAGGACGGGACTGCTCGTCTTCTGCTGCGCCGAGACAATTGTCGCGCACGCCGTCAGGGCAGCGGCGAGGAGCGACGGTCGCGGAGCGCCTCTCACGGATGCAGTGTAACTCGCTGGTGAAAGCGCTGGCAGACGCGAGTCCTCCGGCATGCCCGGCACGCCGGAGGGTCGTCATGAACCCACTCGTTCGCTAATCGATCGACCCACCGATCCAGGCGCACCCATACGGTAGACCGAGGAAATCCATCCCCGTGTCGCCGATCGGCGCGCCGGGCGGCTGCGGCGGCTCCGGCATGATCGTCGCCGCGGGCGCCGGACGATCGAGGAAGCGCTTGATATCTGCGGCGAGGAGTGCGGCCTGTGCGCGGTCGCCGTCAGTGGTTCCGGCGCCCGCCGCGGACCGGAGCCGCGTCGCGAGTCGCGAGAGCCGGAGCGCCGCGACCGCGCGGACCTCGGCATTGGGCGCCGCCTCCGCCAGCCACGTCAGACGGTCCACCAGCACGCGTTCCTCGGCGCTGCGGACTTCGGCCTCGTACGGCGAGGCCACGGGCGCGTCGAATGTCGCTTTGGTCAGCCGGTCGATGACTTCCTCGAGACCCGGCAGTGTCGGATCGAGCGCGTGCTGCTCGAGGACGCGCGCGGCGCGATCGAGCTCCAGCACGAATCCGACCGTCACGTCCGCCATCGTCGTCGCCGGGCTGAGCGCGTCGAAGGCGCCGCCGGTCGTGCGCGGGAACAGTTCGCGGTGGAACCCGTAGCCGGGCGGACGCGGCGGAATCAGGCTGAGGACCTGCTTCGGGACCGTCAGCTCCGAGGGCTTGAGGACGTTGGCGATCGCGTCGAGGGCTTTACGCTGGTCCGCGGCCGGCTCCCAGACGAGCGGTTTCCGTCCATCCCCGCGCATCGCGTAGATGTAATCCTGACCGCCGATCATCGACGCCGCCGACTCGACCGCGTAGCGGTCATACATGTAGGTCGTGACGAACGGCTCTTCGATCGTCGCGAGCGGCGCGCCGGTGCGGATCGCGTGTTCGCCGATCCGGTCGAGCGCCACGCGGCGGATTTTCATCATGCGGTTCAATTCGTCCGCCTGATTGACGCCGTTCGACCACTGATCCGCTTTCGGATGCACGTTGGTATCCTGGTTCGTCAGATACCGCAGGTCCTTCGCCCACGCGTCATCGAGAATTTTCGTGAGCGCGGCGTGCTCGTCCGTGCCGGCGGGGAACTGGCGGTAGCCGTAATCGATCGCGACCTTGTCCCACGCGCCGATGCCGACCTCATACGCGCCCGACAGATCGATCGTGCCGTCGGGGCGCAGTGCTTCGAGCGCGTGCGGATAGTCCATGACCGAGATGCGTCCCGCCGTGCTGTCGTAATAGTTGTGGCTGAGGCCGAGCGTGTGGCCCGTTTCGTGGGCCGCGAGCTGGCGGATACGCGCGAGCGCGGTGTCGTACAGGACCGGCGGACGCTCCGTGCCCGTCGCGTACGGCGATAGCAGCCCTTCGAGGATCAGGTAGTCCTGGCGGTCCCGCAGCGAGCCGAGTATCACCGAGCCCTTGATGATCTCGCCCGTACGCGGATCCGCGACCGAGGCGCCCGAGCTGTAGCCGCGCGTCGAGCGGTGCACCCAGTTGATCATGTTGTAGCGGATGTCCATCGGGTCGGCGCCAGGCGGCAGGACTTCCACTTTGAATGCGTTGCTGAAGCCGGCCGCTTCGAACGCCTGCGACCACCAGCCCGCGCCTTCGATGAGCGCGTTGCGCACGTCCTCGGGCGCACCCGAATCGACGTAGTACACGATCGGCTCGACGGGATCGCTGATCGCGGCGCTCGGATCCTTCTTCACCAGACGATGCCGATGGATGAAGTGCTGCTCCATCTGCTCGCCGATCGGCACGCTGTAGTCGACGTACGTCATGTCGGCGTAGCCCGCGCGCGGGTCGTCCACCCGCGGCGTGTAACCCGGGCCGGGCAACTCGACGAACGACGCGTGCTCGCGAAGCGTGACGGCTTCGGCGTTCGCGCTCACGCTGGCCACCGAGCCGGAGTACAGGCCGCGTCCGCCGCCGCCTTCCGCCGCCGGCGCCTGGCCGATGCGCGGCGGGCCTTCAGCCGGGGCGATGCCGCCTCCGCGTCCGCCGGTCGGCTCGCTCGTGAACGTCAGCGTCACGTCCATCTCGGTGTTCTTCGGAAAGTCCTTCGTGTCGGACATATTGATCGCGCTGCGCGTGCGATCCACGCGGTAGACGCCAGGCCGAAGGGCCCGCCCGGAGCCGTGGATGTCGCGAACCAGGAAGTCGGTCGCGTCCACCAGCACGTGCCCGTCCGATTCGGCGGCCACCTGGAAGCCCCAGAGGATCGAGCGCGCGAAGGAGTCCGCCACCGATTTCTGCTCGGCCGGATTCTGGCTGCTCGATCGGAAGTTCATGTTTTTCTGCACGAGCAGGACTTTCGGTCCGACCCGCTCGAAGTGCACCAGGGCTCCGCCGCCTGTCTGGCCGCGATCGAGCCCGAGGTCGTTGGAGCCGAGACCCGCCGAGAGCCCCGTCGTGAAGAGAAAATCATTGTCGAAGCGGTCGATCTCCATGAAGAGATCGCCCGTGCGCTCGTCCCAGTAGAGCGGGAAGTAGCCATCGAGCTTCCGCATGCCGTTCGTGCGGTCCTCGATGCTGGGCACGCGGCCGCTCTGCGCGCCCTGGCCGCCGCCGCGTTGACCGCCGGCGCCCTGGGCATGGAGCACCGCGACATGACCGATCGGTGACGGGACCGAGGCGACGAGCGCCGCACCGGCCAGTGCCACCGCGAGAATGAAGGCTGTTCGCTGTATACGCATGGTGACCTCGTGTGGGGGCATTCTAGCGAAAAGTCACGTGCGCGTGCGGAAGGCGAGTCACCGATGGCGTGCTATGATTCGCCGCGCCTCACGGCCGCCTACCAGGATGACGCTCGTCCGCGAACCCAACGCCTTGCATAAACGCCACGATCGCCGCGTGAGTCCGCTCTGGCCTGGTCTCGCGGCGGCAGTCGTGGCGCTCACTGCCGTGACCGCGTCGGCGCAGGGGCGCGCGACAGCGACTGCGGGCCGTGGCCAGATGCCGCCGGCGCCCGGGCCGCCCACCCGCGCCGACGTCCTGCGCGGCGAGTACGATCGTTATCGCGCGAACAACGATCTGCTGTCGTACGACCTTACCGTCCGAATCGATCCGGCCAAGAAGACGATCGTCGGCACGAACGCGATCCGGTTCCGCATGCTCGCGTCCGACACGCGCATCCAGCTCGATCTGTACGCGAACCTGCACGTGGACCGCATCGCGCTCGGCGGCACCGAGCTCAAGTACACGCGCGAGCTGAACACGGTCTGGGTCGACTTTCCGCAGACGCTGAAGAAGGGCCACGAATACACCCTGACCTTCGCCTATTCCGGCACGCCCACGCAGACAGGCCGCTTCGGCGGTTTCACGTTCGGAACGGACCCGCAAGGCCGGCCATGGATTTTCAGCGCCTGCGAGGGCGAGGGCGCCTCCATCTGGTGGCCGAACAAAGATCAGTGGCGCGACGAAGTGCAATCGATGGCGATTCACGTCGAAATCCCGAACGGCCTCGTCGACGTCTCGAACGGACGGTTCGTGGGGAAGACCGACATGGACGACGGCTTCACGCGATGGGACTGGGCCGTTCACTATCCGATCAACAACTACGATGTGTCGGTGAACATCGGCGACTACGTCCACTTCAGCGACGCGCTCGGCGATGTGACGATGGATTTCTACGCGTTGCCCGAGGATCTCGAACGCGCGAAAACGCAGTTCGCGCAGGCCAAAGGCATGATCGAGGCGTATCAGCACTATTTCGGCGAGTACCCGTTCAAGAAGGACGGCTACAAGCTGGTGCAGGTGCCGTATTCAGGCATGGAGCACCAAACGGCGGTCACCTACGGCAACGGCTTTCACAACGGCTACGGTCGTCCGCCGTACGACTGGACCGGCGTGGGCATCAGCACGAAATTCGACTTCATCATCATCCACGAGAGCGGGCACGAGTGGTTCGGCAACGCCGTATCGGCGGCCGACGTGTCCGACATGTGGATCCACGAAGGCTGGACGACGTACCTCGAATGCCTCTACGTCGAGTACACCTTCGGCCACGACGCATATCTGAAGTACGTGAACGGCTACAAGTCGCACGTCCGCAACCAGCAGCCGATCATCACGCCGCGCGGAATCCATCGCTCGCCGCCGCAGGACATGTACTTCAAGGGCGCGCTGATGCTCCACACGCTCAGAAGCGTGATCGACAACGACCCGAAGTGGTTCGCGCTTATCCACGATGTCTTCCAGCACTTCAAGTACCAAGACATCATGACCGAAGACATGGTGGCCTATATCAACCGGCGGACGAAACGGAACCTCACGCCCTTTTTCGACGAGTACCTCCGCCACGCGGCGCTGCCGGTCCTCGAGCTGAAGTTCGACGCGGCGGCCCATACCGTCGCCTATCGGTGGCGCGCCGACGTCCAGGACTTCGACATGCCGATCCGCGTGGGCGATCCCGCGCAATGGCAGCTGATCTACCCGACTGCTGCGTGGCAGACGATGCCGACCGTCCTCGATCATGACCGCTTTCAGGTCGCGACCGATTTGTACTATGTGAACGTCGAGAAGCAGTAGGTTCGCCCGAGTTTGGAGTGCACACCATGCGTCGCATCGATCCACCACGGCTTCCGAATCGCGCCGTGCGCGGCCTGACGGTTCTTTCGATTTCGGCTGCCATCACGTGCGGCGTTGCCGCCGCAGGCTCATTCACCTTGTCGGTCGACAGCATCATGCGCGGGCCGAAGCTCGTTGGCGCGCCGCCGGGCAACGTCCGCTGGGCGCCCGACTCGTCCAAGATCTACTTCTCGTGGCAGAAGCCGGACGCGGCAAAGCCGGCCACGTACGAAGTCGGCCGTGACGGCACCGGCTTGCGCGAGCTGTCCGCAGCCGACGCGCGCGCGCTCCACTTGCCGCCCGCAGCCGGCCGCGAGGACGCGGCGCACAAGCGGACGCTCGTCGCCGAGGGCGGCGACATCGTCATGTACGACCTCGGCGCGATGGGACGGCATCAACTCACTCGGACGGCCGACGCCGAATCGAACCCGCGCTGGGCGCGGCACGACACGGCAGTGACGTTCATGCGCGGCGGCAATCTTTACCTGATGACGCTCGACGGATCGCAGCCATCGCTCGTCCAGCTCACGGACGTGATCCCGCCAGCCGAAGCAGGCCGGGGATCACAGGGGACTGAGGCGGGCGCGCGCGGCGGCGGACGTGGCGGCCGAGGCGACGGACGCGGCGGGCGCGGCGGCGACGCGGCTCAAGGC
>JBOGIZ010000052.1:0-7711 GCA_050747805.1 Vicinamibacterales bacterium
GGAACAGGATCTCTCCGGTCCATTTCGGATTTTCCGCCGACGACAGGAAGGTGCGCAGATTCTCGACGGCATCGTTGAGATAGTACGAGTCCATGTCGCCGACGTAGACGTTGATCTTGTGGGCGACTTTCGGTCCGAGCGTCGGCCAGTTCGTTTTCAGAATGTTCAGCAGATCGTACTTCTTCCACCGCTCGGCGACCGCGTGATCGATGTCGCCGGTCTGTTTGTTCCAGATGCGTTGCGGATAGCCGTCGGGACCGACCGGGGAGTACGTCGCTTCCCAGATGTCCCACTGTCCGCCCGACCGGGAATGATCGCCGACGGTGAGTTCGTAATGATTTTCGTCTTTCATGACCGACATGATGCTGCCGTCCGGCCGCCGTTCGTCTGGACGATCGACCTTGTTCCAGCCGTCGTCGACGAAATACGCGTTCGGGTCCTTATAGACGTTGACGATTTGGTGATAGTCAAAATCGACGGAGTCCGGACAGCTCGAGAACGTGCCGCCGTAGAAATCGGGATAGAAGATCTGATGCGCGAGCGAGATCCAGCCGCCGGTCGATCCGCCCGAGAGCATCCGCGCCCAGGGCTCTCGGATCACGCGGAATCGCGTTTCCACGGCTGGAATGAGCTCCTGATTGATCGCGTCGCCGAACGGACCGTTGTTCTCTGAATTCACGCCGTAGGAGTCGTCGTAGTACGGCGAGGGATGCTGCAGCGTCACGTAGATGAACCGCGCCGTATCGTCCGCCATCCACAATTTGTCAAAGTCGCCGCCGCGGCCGAATCCGCCCGGTGCGCCGAGCGAGAAGTGCCCCTCGATGTAGTTCACCGGATAGTGGACGTCGGGATGCGTGTCGTAATCTTTCGGCAGCAGCACGGTCGCGCCGAGATAAATCGGATGTCCCCACCACTTCGTGAGAATCTGGCTCTGAATCTTGATCCGTTTCACCATGTCTGTATCGGGCGGCGGGATCATCGGCGCGATCACCTTGTCCGCCACGAGGCGAATCGGCGCGGACGATGAGGGGTCGATGTGGATGCGGACCGGATCGCCGTACAGATTGCCAGGCGACCGCTTCCAGTTCTGGCCTTCCCACTGGTCCATGTGCATCCAGACCGTGTGGCCATCCGCGCGGGCGAACTTCGTGTACACGTTGACGAACGGCTGCGCCCAGTAGTCGCCGGCGGGAATGTCGCGCAGGCTGGCGACGGGATGCCCGCGATCGGACGCATCGAGCGTCACCGTGCCGCCAGGCGCGAGATTCTCGACATACCTGGAAAAGAGCGGCACGCCGTTCGTGTCGGTCTCCTGGATCGGCGCGCGCTGGTTATCGCGGCTGAGCGCCAGATAGACCATGCCGGTGACCGGCTCCGCTCGCGCCCCCGCGGCGAACGAGATGTCCACGCGCGGACCGGGATTGGGTTGCGCGGCGAGGCGGACGCCAATCACGGCAAGCGCGGCCGCCGCCGCCGTCGCCCACACGCCGCGGACGAGCGACCGGCGCCCCGAAGAAACAGCCATACGCGAGTAGCTCATGGTGCAGGTATGCTAACAGGAATGCGCGTGCTGGCTGCGCTTGTGGTGCTGATGGGAACGATTGGTTTCTTGCGCGTGCCTGCGCGACCCGCGCCCGTCCCGACGTATGGCTACGAGGTCGTGCGATCGTACCCGCACGACCACGACGCGTTTACGCAGGGTCTGATTTACCGCGACGGTTTTCTCTACGAGGGCACCGGTCTCAACGGGCGATCGAGCGTTCGCAAGGTGAAGCTGGAGAGCGGCGAGGTCCTGCAGATCAAGGCGCTCCCGCAGCGGTATTTCGGCGAAGGCATCACTGATTGGAAGGGCACGATTCTCGAGCTCACATGGCAGTCGGAGATCGGCTTCATCTACAACCTGTCGACGTTTGAACAGACCGGCACGTTCGCCTATATGGGTGAGGGCTGGGGTATCACCCACGATGGCACGCGGCTCATCATGAGCGACGGCACCGCGCAGCTCCGCTTCATCGATCCCTCGACCATGAAGGAGACGGGGCGAATCACCGTGCGCGATCCGAATGGACCCGTGACGGAACTGAACGAGCTGGAGTATGTCAAAGGCGAGATCTTCGCGAACGTCTGGCAAACCGATCGCATCGCGCGAATCTCGCTGACGGACGGCCATGTGACGGGCTGGATCGATTTGTCGGGGCTGCTGCCGCCGGCCGAACGGGCAGGTACGGACGTGATGAACGGCATCGCCTATGACGCGGCCCAGGATCGCCTGTTCGTGACCGGGAAGCTGTGGCCGCGTTTGTACGAGATCAAACTGATCGCGAAGTAGCTAGCGGCTGCGAGAATTGCCTGTCGGCTGTTGAAGGCGGCGCCGGATCGCGCGGCGATGCTCCACGCGCCACGCCACGGCCAGCAGGACGGCAAGGGCGCACGCTTCGATGTACACCTTCTCCCCGTCGAGGTAGTCCACCGGACTCCCTTGAACCTTCGGATCTGCGATGAGGCCATGGATGAAGAAGACGCCGGCCGCGGCGTAGGTCGTATAGTGGATCGCCTTCCACCGATGCCGTCCTAACGCGATGCGTGAGCGCTTGAGCGACGTCGCGACAACGATCGCGACCAGATACAGGCCGATCGCGCCGAGTGTGTTCGAGACAGGCTGCTCCGGTGATCGGATCGGTACGAGCACGTCGAAGAGCGTGAAGCGCGGCGCCGTGGAGAACAGCAGGATAGCCGCGTGCAGCGCCGTCGCCGCGAGCGCCACATAGCCGGTCCAGTTGTGAAACGGAAACAGCTTGATCCGCTGCCGCGGCCACTGCCGCGCCGGATTGTAGCCGACCGACAGCAGCAAACCGAGCAGGAGATTCGCGGTGAGGAGGCTGACGGCGATGAGAGCGACGTCTCCCGAGAGATCAACGGCAGTCACTCCCGTATCGTATGGCGTTCGAGCGAAAATGCGTACATCGGTCGGTCGTACCGCAGAATAAGAACGTGCCGGACCTGATTGTTCGTGAGCGCACGGTACAGATCGAGGGGCGCCGCATGGGCTACCGCGAAGCGGGCGCCGGCTGGCCGGTGGTGCTCTTGCACGCGTTTCCGCTCTCGAGCCGGATCTGGGATCCGCAGCTCGAACGCACACCGGAGGGATGGCGCTTCATCGCGGCCGATTTGCGCGGATTCGGCGCCAGCGCGATGGGCGAGTCCACGCCGATCACCGTCGACGACTACGCACGAGACATCGGGGCGCTGATGGATGCTCTCGAGCTTGATTCCGCCGTCATCTGCGGATTATCGCTGGGCGGATACGTCGCCTTGGCCATGTACCGGCAGGTGGCCGCGCGCTTTGCGGGGCTCGTGCTCGCCGACACTCGCCCGCAGGCCGATACGCCGCAGGCGCGCGAAGGCCGGATGAAAATGCGCGAGTGCCTCTCGGTCGAGGGTCCGGCCGGCGTGGCCGACCAGATGTTGCCCGCCCTGCTGTCCGAGGACACCCGCGCGCGCAAGCCCGAGCTCGCCGCGATGGTGCACGGGATGATCGCCGGCGCGAGCGCCGCCGCGATCGATGCCGCGATCGGCGCGATCGCGACGCGGCCCGACTCGACGCCTGGGCTTGACGCGATCTCGTGCGCGACGCTGGTCCTCGTCGGCGCACTCGACGCGATCACGCCGCCGGCGGATGCCGGCGCGATGCAGCGCGCCATCTCACGCGCGTCGCTCGTCATCGTACCGGAAGCCGGGCACCTGTCGAATGTCGAGCGCCCTGACGTCTTCTCGCAGGCGCTCAGCGATTTCCTGCTGGCTCGGCTCTGACTCCAGACTATGATGCTTACCATGCGCCGCCGTGTATTGGCCGCCGCCGCGGCGTTCGCGCTCGCGTCGGCGGTCGTTTCCGCGCAGCGATCGGCTGCACCCGCCGCAACCGCGTCCCTTCACAGTCCCTTCGATCAGATTCTCGATGTCGACGTGCGGGACGGCCTCGTGTACTACCGAACGCTGAAGAGCCAGCGCGCGAAGCTCGATCATTACATCGCGTCGCTCAACGTGCCGGCGTCCGAGTACCAGGCATGGTCGCGCGAACAGCAGATGGCCTTCTGGGTGAACGCCTACAACGCGTTCGTGCTCGAGACCGTCATCAACCACTATCCGCTCCGCGACACGATCCGCCAGATTCCGGGCGCGTTCGACAAGACACCGTGGCATGCGGCCGGACGCGCCGTGACGCTCGATCAGATCGAGAACACGATCCTGCCGCCGTTCAGAGAGCCGCGGTTGTACCTTGCGCTCGGCCGCGGCGCGATAAGCAGCGGGCGTCTTCGCAGCGAGGCGTATACCGCGGCG
This sequence comes from Vicinamibacterales bacterium, assembly GCA_050747805.1. Lineage (GTDB taxonomy): Bacteria > Acidobacteriota > Vicinamibacteria > Vicinamibacterales > 2-12-FULL-66-21 > JAICSD01. The sequence goes on from JBOGIZ010000052.1 coordinate 4,339, forward strand.
AAGCTTGACGCGCAGCTCGCCGCCGTGCGCGCTGAGTTCGTGTCGCACCAGCAGATGCTCCACATCGACGAGCCTGGCAATCAGATCGTCGTCACGCCAATCGTGAGCTGGCACGCCCAGAATTTCATTGACGCGTACGACAAAACGGACGGCCCGTTCGCATCGCGGTCGCCGATCGAACGGGCCGTTGTCGCCTTCATCGCGCCGAACCTGCTCCCAATCGAGCAGGACTTCGTGCACAAGAACACATTCAGGATGACGTTCGGGGACTTCGACTGGACGCTCAACGATCTGACAGGCCGCTGAGCCATGGAATTAGGGCTCACTGACAAAGTGGCGGTGATCACCGGCTCGAGCCGGGGCCTGGGTCTCGCCTCGGCGCGCGCGCTGGTGTCGGAAGGGTGCCGCGTCTGTGTGTGCGCCCGCGGCGCCGAGCGGCTGGCCGAGGCCGCGCTCGAGGTGGAAGCGGCGGCGAAGCGTCCAAACATGGTGGCCGCGGTGCAAGCCGACGTGTCGACCTCCGAAGGCATCGAGATGGTGATCGCCGCCGCCGTCGAAACGTTCGGCGGCCTGGACATTCTGGTGAACAACGTCGGGCGCGCCGGCGGATCCGATCTGCTGGCGACGACGGACGCGGAGTGGCAGGCGGCGTTCGACGAGACGCTGTTTCCGGCCATTCGCGCGTCCCGCCTCGCCGTTCCGCATCTGCGCGCGCGCGGCGGCGGCGCGATCGTTATGATCACGTCGATCTGGGGGCGCGAATCGGGCGGACGAATGACGTACAACGCCGTGAAAGCGGCGGAGATCAGCCTTGTCAAGGCGCTGGCCCAGCAGCTGGCGTCGCTCAATATTCGCGTCAACAGCGTCGCCCCTGGATCGATCATGTTTCCCGGCGGCTCCTGGCACCGGCGCCAGCAGTCAGACCCCGAGGGCATCGCGAAGATGATCGCGACCGAGCTCCCGTTCGGTCGATTCGGCCGCGCCGAGGAAATCGGCTCGGTGGTCGCCTTCGTCGCCTCGCCGCGCGCCAGCTGGATGAGCGGCGCGTGTGTCGCCGTGGATGGGTGCCAGGGGAGGTCCAATTTGTGAATTGGTGGATTGGTGAATTGGTGAATTGAATTGGTGAATTGGTGAATTGGTGAATTCGGTGGCGAGTCTCGTTCAGTCGACTGCCGACTGGCTGTTCGTGCCGGTGCTCGTCATCGTGTTGTTCGGGGCCGGGATTTTTCTCACGCTGCGGCTCCGCGTGGTGCAGATCCGCCGCTTCGGCGAGGCGCTCCGCGCGTTCTTCGGCGGCCGCGCCGCCGGCGCCGCAGGCGTGCTCACGCCGTTTCAGGCGTTCATGACCGCGCTGGGCACCACGATCGGCACCGGTAACATTGCCGGCGTGGCCGCCGGGATCGCCTCGGGCGGTCCGGGCGTCCTTTTCTGGATCTGGTGCTACGGCTTCTTTGCGACCGCGATCAAGTTCAGCGAGGCCGTGCTCGGCCTGACGTTCCGGGAAGCCAGAGGCGACGAGCTGCGCTCGGGAGCGATGTACTACCTGCGCGACGGCCTCAAATCTCCGACGCTCGCGATCGCCTACGCCGTCGTTGCCGGCATTGCGGCGCTGACAACGACCCCGTTCACCCAGACCAATTCGATCGCGCTCGTGATGCACACGCAGGTCGGCGTGCCGCTCTGGATTTCGGGCGTGGTCATCGCGGTGCTCACCTGGCTCGTCATCATCGGCGGCATCAAGTCGATCGGCCGCACGTTCGAGAAGCTCGCGCCGGCAAAGGTCGGCATCTACCTGGCCGGCAGCCTCGTCGTGATCGTGTCGTTCGCCTCGAGGCTTCCCGGTGTGCTGGCGATGGTCTTTCGCGAAGCGCTGACGCTCCACTCCGCGATGGGCTTCGGCATGTTCACGGCGGTGCGATACGGACTCGCGCGCGGCCTTTACTCGAACGAAGCCGGCTACGGGACGGCAGCCGTCGCGTATGGGACCGCGCAGAGCGCGCGTCCGGCGCAGCAGGGCTTGAACGCGGTGATGGAAGCCTTCATCGTGTCGTTCGGGACGTGCACGCTGACGGCGCTGACGATTCTCCTGTCGGGCGTCGTCGACTGGAGCCTGCCGGCCGCCGAGCGAGCGACAAGCACCGCCGCCGTCGGCCTTGCGTTCAATTCGGCGATGCCGGGCTTCGGCGGCTATCTGGTCGCCTTCTCGGTCTTCCTGTTTGGGTACGGCACCTTGATCGGCTGGGCCTATTACGGGGAGCAGTTTCTCGAATACTGGCTGGGCAAGCGCGTCGTGATGCCGTACCGCTGGGTCTACTGCCTGCTCATCCCGCTCGGCGCGATCGCCAAGGTGAGCCTCGTGTGGGCATGGGGCGACCTGATGAACGCGCTGCAAGTCTTCCCCAATGTCATCGGCCTCGTGGGCCTCAGCGGCATCGCCGCGGCCGTGGCGCGCGACAAATCGCCGACGCCACCACGGTAATTCCCAACCTCGAACCTCCAGCCTCCAGCCTCCACCTCCAACCTCCAACCTCCAGCTTTCGCCTCTTGATCGCCCACCCGGCACCTGCTACGATCACGGCCCAAGCCGCGCCGCTCCAGCAGGTTACCCCGATGCCCGCATCGCTGCCCGTTCTCACCGGTGACAAGGACCGACTGCTCCAGGAAGCCGTCGCACGGTTGGGCGCGTCGCCGAAACCCGGCGGCCCCGATGCGGATGCGATCGTGACCGCGACGCGGCGGCTGCCGGCGGTGTCGGCCGCGTATGCGCCATTTCCTGACGACACGGATCCGCGCCTGCGGGCGGCGCTCTCCGCCCGCGGCATCGACCAGCTTTATACCCATCAGGCCGAAGCCTTCGCGCACGTGCTCGGCGGCCGCCACGTCGTCACGGTGACGCCGACGGCATCGGGCAAGACGCTCTGCTACAACGCGCCCGTCCTTGACGCGATCCTGAAGGATCCATCGACGCGGGCCCTGTATCTGTTCCCCACGAAGGCGCTCGCGCAGGATCAGCTCGCCGAGCTGCACGCGCTGGTGGAACTGGTCGAGCAGGGCAGGCCGGACGAGGGGCAGCCGTCGATCGGTGTGTTCACGTACGACGGCGATACGCCGTCGGACGCGCGGCGCGCGATTCGGGGGAAGGCGCACGTCGTGCTGAGCAATCCCGACATGCTGCATTCGGGCATCCTGCCGCACCATCCGCGCTGGGCGAAGCTCTTCGAGAACCTGCGCTACGTCGTCATCGACGAACTGCATGCCTACCGCGGCGTGTTCGGCAGCCACCTGACGAATGTGCTGCGCCGGTTGCGGCGCATCTGCCGCCATTACGGCTCGGATCCCACGTTCATCTGTTCGTCGGCAACGATCGCGAACC
>JBOGIZ010000053.1:0-4349 GCA_050747805.1 Vicinamibacterales bacterium
TACGTCACCGTAATTGTGAAAGGCAGCACTTAGGCCGCACGGATGAGCCGGTCCCCCGCCAATCGTCCCAAACGCCGGCGGCGGTGTCCAAAGGGATGACGCGACGCGACCACTGGCGGCCGTGCCCGCCTGAGGGACGTCATAACGCAGGGGTGACCACTGGGACGCGACCCGCGCCTGTATCAGATCGTTCTCCTGGCGGCGCTCCTCGCCTACGGCGTGATCCGCCTGGACTTCGAGATCCCCTATGCGCAGGCAGCCGCGATCCTCGGTGCGGCCCTGTGCGCCCAGTACGTGTGCACGCGGCTCTGGAAACTTCCGGCGTTCGAACCTCGGAGCGCGCTCATCTCCGGCCTGTCGCTGTGTCTGCTTCTGCGGACGAACTCCCTGCTCCTCGCCGCCGTCGCGGCCGCGATCACGATCGTCAGCAAGTTCGTCCTGCGGATAAAAGGAAAGCACATCTTCAACCCGACGAATTTTGGCATCGTCGCGATGCTGCTGCTGACCGACGGTGTCTGGGTGTCGCCGGGGCAATGGGGCAATGCCGCCTTCTTCGCGTTTCTGATCGCGTGCCTCGGCGGACTCGTCGTGAACCGCGCAGCGCGAAGCGATGTCACATACGCGTTCATTGCGTCGTATCTGGCGCTGGTCTTCGCGCGCTCGGTGTGGCTCGGCGAGCCGATGGCGATCCCGATTCACCAACTCGAAAACGGCGCGCTCCTGCTCTTCACGTTTTTCATGATCTCGGATCCGCGCACGACGCCCGACTCGCGTGCCGGACGGATCGTCTTCGCCGGCCTCGTCGCGTGCGGCGCCTGGTACGTACAGTTTGGTCTGTTCCGGACAAACGGCGTGTTCTGGTCGCTGGCCGCGTGTGCCATGACGGTTCCACTCATCGATCGGCTGTTGCCCGGCAATCGGTACGCATGGGCGCGGCCAGAGACCCGACGGATTGCTTCTGGAAAGGGTGCTTATGAAACGGCTGATCGCAACGACGTCGCTGCTGGCGGTTTCCGCCTGGTGCGCCCCCGCGCTCTTCGGCTTCTGCGGTTTCTACGTAGCCAAGGCTGACACGAAACTGTTCAACAAGGCGTCACAGGTCGTCCTCGTCCGCATGGACGACAAGACCGTGCTGACGATGTCGAACGACTTCCGCGGGGATCCGAAAGAGTTCGCGGTTGTCGTGCCCGTCCCCACCGTGCTCGAGAAGGGGCAGATTCACGTCGGGGATCGCGCGCTCGTGGATCACCTTGACGCGTACTCCGCGCCGCGGCTCGTTGAATACTTCGACGACGACCCGTGCCGGCGCGTGGTGCCCGAGGCCGCCCCGGTGGCGATGGCCGGCGTGGCAGGCGGCGTGGGCGGCGGAGTCCAGCGCACGAAGGCACTCGGCGTCACGATCGAGGCGCAGTACACCGTCGGCGAGTACGACATCCTCATTCTCTCGGCGCAGCAGAGCGACGGTCTCGAAACATGGCTGCGCGAGAACGGCTATCGGATCCCGCCCGGCGCGGCGAGCGTTCTCGGCTCGTACATCCGGCAGAACATGAAATTCTTCGTGGCCAAGGTGAATCTGAAGGAGCAGGTGAAACTCGGCTTCTCGATGCTGCGGCCGATTCAGGTGGCGTACGAATCGCCGAAGTTCATGCTCCCGATCCGGCTCGGCATGGTGAACGCCGACGGCCCGCAGGAACTGTTTGTCTACGCGCTCACCCGCCACGGGCGCGTCGAGACGACGAACTACCGGACCGTGAAGCTGCCGACCGGCATGGACATTCCGGTCTTCGTGAAAGACAAGTTCGGAGATTTCTACAAGGCGATGTTTTCCGAGCAGGTGAAGAAGGAGAACATGAACACCGTGTTCACCGAGTATGCATGGGACATGGGCTGGTGCGATCCGTGCGCGGCTGAGCCGCTGTCGAATGACGAACTGCGCAACCTCGGCGTCTTCTGGCTCGGCGACACCGTCCAGCCGTCAACATCGCAGGTGCGTCCGGTCCCGATGCGCCCCGGGCCACAAGCCGTTTACATCACACGCCTGCACCTGCGATACGACAACGCGCACTTCCCCGAGGATCTCGTGTTCCAGGAAACGGCGGACCGCACCAACTTCCAGGCGCGCTACGTACTCCGGCACGAGTGGACCGGCGAGGGAACGTGCGACGCGGCCGCGGAGTACCGTCGATCGCTGCCCGATCGGCGTGAGCACGAAGCCGAAACGCTGGCGTCGATGACCGGCTGGGACATCAACGAGATCCGGAAACAGAGCGGCGCCGGGCTGGCGCCCGCGACGCCGCTCAAATGGTGGCAGCGGATCTGGAAGGACTACGTGCCGTTCGCGGGTCACAGGCCTCAAGACGGATCACACCGCGATGCACAAACGCACGGCGCTCAAACGCGTGCGATCGCGTCGCACCTCGGGATGACCATGGCGGACGCGTCTCGATAGCGCGTCGACCGTGCCGCGTCTCTTTCTCGCCGGCGCCGATGCCGTCGTCGTCGTCCACGCGGCGTTCGTCATGTTCGTGGTGCTGGGCGGGCTCCTTGTCGCGCGCTGGCCCAGGATCGCGTGGGCGCACGTGCCGGCCGTCGTATGGGGCGTGTTCGTCGAATTCGCCGGCTGGATCTGTCCGCTGACGCCACTCGAAGATCTGCTGCGCGAGCGCGCCGGGGTCTCGGCGTATCGCGGCGACTTCATCGAGCACTATCTCCTACCGGCGCTCTATCCCGAGCACCTGACGCGAAGTCTCCAGTTCTGGCTCGGGAGCGTCGCGGCGATCGTCAATATCGCGCTCTACAGCTGCATGGTTCGCAGAATAATCTCGAGACGCCGGACCGCGAGGGACAGTTAACGTCACGACCCGAGTGCACGCTGTCGGCGAGAAATGCGCGGCCGAACTCGAATGCCGCCGTGGCACGCCGATCAGCTTCCTCAAGTGGTCGCGCTCTCTGTCCGAAACTCCGCGGCGTGATCAGCGGCCCATTCGAGGAAGGTCCGCGCTGGTGTTCCAGTGACGTCCGCGCACGTGGACGTCACGAACGCCGGTTGACCGATGGCGGCCGTCCACGCATCGAGCAGCATCTTTACGACGATCGGCGAACCCAGAACCGGGAGCAGTTCCGACGGCGCATCCTCCGGCGAGATCTCTTCCACGCGCAGCGTCCGGCCGATCGCCCGTCCAATGGTCTGGATTTGTTCGGCCTGCGTCAGTGATTGGGGTCCGGTCACGACATATTCCGCGCCGCCGCGTCCGTCTTCGCGCAACGCGTGGACGGCGACGGCGGCTACGTCGCGTTCATCGGTCGGCGCCGTCGGAACCTGGAGATATGGCCAGCGCACGACGCCGCCGGCGCAAATTTGCGGCCCCCAGAAATGGCGGGCGTTTCCGGCAAACATGCCGGCCCGGATGAACGTCCAGTCCAGTCCAGAGGTTTCAATCTGCCGCTCGAGGCGTTCCGCCATGTCTCTGGCAGGATTGGGCTGCTGAAAGAACGGATGCGGCGTCTTGAGCGGAGAGGTGAGGAACACGATTCGCTGCGCGTGCGTCGCGATCCGTTCGAGCGCGGCCGGCGCAGCCGCTGGGGGCGCCACCCAGACCAGAAAAACCGTATCCACATCCTCAAGGCATGGATCGAGCGTCTCCGGAATCGTGAGATCTCCACGCACAACCTCGACCCCTGACGGCAGCCCGGCTGCATCAGGGTCGCGGCTCATGACGCGGAACTGCGCGCCCGTTGTCCCCAATTGGTCCACAAGGTGGCGACCGACGTTCCCGGTGCCGCCGATCACGAGGATACGGTTCATAGACACTCGATCCTACAGCATCGATACGTCCCGTTCGTGAGCATCGTCCTGTGCGAAACGCGTGGATTGCTGTATGCTGTATTGATAGAGAATACAGTTATGATGCTCCTCCGGCTCAATCCCCGATCGGCCGCCCCCCTTTACGTCCAGCTCGTTGAGAGCCTCAAACACGCATTGGCGACGGGCGCGATCAAGGCTGGCGACCAGCTTCCGAGCGTCCGGAAACTTGCCGAGGACTTGCTGATCAATCCGAACACCGTGGTTCGCGCGTACCGCGATCTCGAACATGAAGATATCGTTGAACTCCGGCATGGATCCGGTGTGTTCGTGCGGGACTCCGTCGTCGCCAGAACGAAGCTGATGAACAAGGCGGAGCCGGTGATCCGATCGGCGGTAGACCGGCTCGAGTCGCTCGACCTCACGGAAGAAGAAATCCGGCGCTTGATGGAAAACGAGCTGGCGCTGCGGCGCGCGGCCAGGCATTCGAGGAAACGGCATGCGTGACGCCCCTAAGTACACCGTTTCAGAAGTTCGTACACGTATT
>JBOGIZ010000054.1:0-13051 GCA_050747805.1 Vicinamibacterales bacterium
GTGTGGGGGAGTCCGAGGGGCGAAGCCTCTCGGTTGAAGAACGATGATTGAGGCCCAGCGGCTCTCGAAACGCTACAGCCGCGGCCTGTTCGCGCTGCGCGATCTCTCGCTGCGCGTCGACAAGGGCGAGTTCGTCTTCCTGACCGGGCCGAGCGGCGCAGGCAAGTCCACGCTCCTGAGGCTGCTGCTTCACCAGGAGGTGCCCAGCGAAGGCCGGCTCGTTGTGGGCGGCCGCGACCTGTCGCGACTCACGGTGCGCCAGGTGCAGGCGTATCGCCGCTCGCTGGGGTTCGTGTTCCAGGATTTCAAGCTGCTTCCCAACAAGACCGTCCTCGACAACATCGCGTTCGTGCCGCGCGTGCTGGGCATGTCGCCGGTGCAGCAGCAGCGGCGCACGTTCCAGGTGCTCAAATGGGTCGGACTTCAGCACCGGATGAACGCGTTCCCGATGGAGCTGTCGGGCGGTGAACAGCAGCGCGTCGCCATCGCGCGCGCGCTCGTCAACGACCCGGTCATCATTCTCGCCGACGAGCCGACAGGCAACCTGGATCCGGATCTGTCGCTCGAGATCATGAATTTGTTTCGCGAAATCAACGCGCGCGGCACGACCGTGCTCGTCGCGACGCACGATCGCGAGCTCATTCGCCGGGTCGGCCGCCGGACCATCACGCTCGATCACGGTCAAATGGTGGAGCTGACGTGAGGGCGCTTTCGTACTTCCTGTCGGAAGCCGCCGAGAGTCTGTGGCGCGGCCGGCGCGCGGCGATGCTCTCGATCCTGACGATTGCGGCTGGACTCTTCGTTCTCGGGTTCTTCCTGGTGGTGAACGCGAATCTCGCGCGGCTCGTGAGCCGCTGGACCGGCACCGCAGAGCTTGCCGTGTATCTCCGCGACGATGCGTCCCCGGCGCAAACCGCGGCGGTGAAGGAGACGCTCGCCAGCAGCGGCCTGACGCAATCGATCCAGAGCCTGTCGAAGGAGGATGCACGGCAGGAGTTTGCGCGGGAGTTTCCCGATCTCGCACCGGCCGCGAGCGGCCTCGATCGCAATCCATTTCCCGCGTCGTTCGAGGTGCGCCTCAACGACCGCGCCCAGTCCGCGCCGGCTGCCGTCGATACGATGTCGACCGCGCTCGGCACGATGCCGGGCGTCGCCGACGTGCGCTACGACCGCCGCTGGCTCGCGCGGTTGAACACGCTCGTGAACGTTCTGCGCGGCTTCGCCCTTGCCGTCGTCGTGCTGCTGGCGTTGGCGAGCGCCCTGACCGTCGCGAACGTTGTTCGGCTTGCGGCCCTGGCGCGGCGTGACGAAATTGAAATCATGCAGCTCGTCGGTGCGCCGTTCGCCTATATTCGCGGGCCATTCGTGCTCGAGGGCATTCTGCAGGGCGGGATCGGCGCGGTTGTCTCCGTACTCCTGCTCGTGGCGTCGTTTGGGGTGATCCGCGCGCACTGGGGCGCCACGCTGTCCGACGCGGTCGGCCTGGGTGGCTTGGTCTTCGTTCCGGCCCAGTTGCTGCTGTTGATCGTGATTGGCGGCATGGTCCTCGGCTGTGTTGGCGGGCTGCTGGTGGCGCGGCTCGTCCGCTGAGCTGTTTACATCTCGTTGACACGCGCCCCGATTGCCGTCTAGACTCGATTTATCCATCCGAAGATGTCCGACGCGAGGAGTCGCATGTCAGCACGCTTCGTGAGCCCCGATCGGGTTTCGAATGCTCCTGTACTGAGGATCGACTTCTATCGCGAGGAATTCCTCAAGCACCGCGAGTGTCTGGCGCGCCAGCGCGAGTACTATTCGGAACGCGCGATCACCGACGCCGACGGCGCGATCACGCGCGTCCTGAGCGAGCTTCCGCATTTGTGCACCTGTGCGAACGCTGACAAGGTCATGAGCAGTCTCCTGCGCAAGTTCGACGTCGTGACCGGCCTTTCCTGGTCCGACCCACGACAGTTTCACTGAGCTCTTCTTCCCTGGATTCGTTCAGCCATGCGGCACTCGACCGGTTGCGCGGCGACGCTCGCGCGATCGTCAATGCGGCACTCGCTGCCTGCGACCCCGGCATCCTGACGGGCCGCGCCCTCGATTCCGTTCTCGAGCGTTCTTCGCGCATCATGCAGGTGTCGGCGATCGCCGCGGGCAAGGCCGCCGCCGGCATGCTGGCGCGGCTGAAGGCTGACGCGCGCGTGCGCACGAGCGACGTAGTCGTCTCGCGCGGCGGTCATCCGCTTCCGAATACGGCGAGCGTCGAGGCCGGCGAGGCCGCCATGCGGGCCGCGTCCGCCGCGCGCAGCCGCGGAGCGCCGATCCTTGTACTCCTGTCAGGCGGAGCTTCCGCGATGTTTGAGCTTCCGCCGCAAGGCATCTCGCTCGACGATCTCGTCGCGCTCAACCGGCTGCTGCTCGCGTCGGGCCTGCCGATCGCGCCGATGAACGCCGTCAGAAAGCATGCGTCCGCCATCAAAGGCGGACAGCTCGCGGCGGCCGCCGGCGAATCGATCACGCTGGCGATCTCCGACGTCCATGCGCCGATCGAAGACGATCCGGCCTCGATCGGATCGGGACCGACGGTCGCGGATCCCTCGACGTTCGTGCAGGCGCAGGCGGCGCTCGCGGATGCCGGCGTCCTCGAGCACGCGCCGGCGAGCGTGCGTGATCGACTCGCGCGCGGCGTGAGAGGCGCCGTCGATGAAACGCCGAAACCCGGCGATCCGCGTCTGGCGCGCGCCAGATTCGTCCTGGCGGGATCGCGGCGCGATGCGATGGATGGAGCGGCGAAGGAGGCAGCGGCCCGCGGCTTCGCCGTCATGAGGATACAGGGGCCGACGCTCGGCGAGGCAGCCGATGCCGCGCGCGAATTTGTCTCGCGAGCAGCCGAGCTCGCGCGCCGCACGCACGGCGCCGTGTGTGTCATCGCCTCTGGGGAGACCACCGTCACGCTGGACGAATCGGCCCACGGCGGACGAGGCGGCCGCAATCAGGAGTTCGCGGTTGCGGCAGCGTCCGCGATCGAGAGGCTCGGTCCATGTGTGCTGGCGAGCGTCGGCACCGATGGGATCGACGGTCCAACGGATGCCGCCGGCGCGATCGTGGATTCATCGACCGCTGAACGCGCTCGTGCGCTCGGGATCGATCTCGAACGCGCGCGCGGCGCGCACGACACCTATCCCGCGCTTGCCTCTTTGGGCGACCTGTTGATCACCGGCGCGACCGGCACCAACGTCGGAGACGTGCAGGTGTTGCTGCTCCCGGGATCAGGCCTCGAAATGGGTAATTGAGCCTTTTGCAAACCCACGCTGAAATCCTCACCGGCGCTTCCGAGCGGCCCGTTTCGCCTTCGATTTTGGGGACGGACCAGCTTCTAAAACGTGCCGGACCGCATCCTCGAAGCTCATGCCGGGGCGCGGCGGCTTCACGGTGATGTCACGCTTGGGTTTCTGGGCTGTGGTGCGCTTCGCCATATCCATCCCATTATTGTGCGCGGCGATGACGAGGCTTGGACATCCCTGGCTCAGCCTTCGCCATTCGCGCCCGCTGGGGTAACAACGTAACTTCATCCTGCGTCAGCAGCACCCCTTGTTTCGCCTTGCGGGGCGACGTTACGCGCGACGCGGGCAATGCTGGCACGGTGGGTACCTGATACTTCGGGACCACCTGCAACGGATATTCAATGACTTTGCCGTCCAGAAGATCGGCAACGGTGAGAATCTGAATCGCCGGATATAGACGCCCATCATTGCCACGGTACGGTTCGATGTCCGCCGCGTCACGCAACATGTTTGGCGATGGCGGCCGAAGCGTCAGCAAGACGCCAATCTGCGCGCGCTCCCGTTGTACGGTCCCGATGAGATCGCGCACGTCGTTCGCCTTCAGTTTTCCGCCTTTCACCGAAACGATAATCTCTCGTCGCTGGTCAGAACCAGCCGGATCGAAAAACGCCCTCCGCGCATCGATCCCGCGATCTGGCCCAGGCTTCAACTGAAATGGCTCAATCCCGGCCTGCCTCAAGCACCAGCCCTGAAACGTGTGCTTGTCCTTGCGCGCCATCATCTCAATATCGGGGACTGTCGGCGGAGCAAACCGGCCATCCTCCTTGTAGTCCTTACCCTCAACGAGCCCGAGTTTCTCCAAGCGTTCCGTGATTACCTCGATAGCAAGGTGTGTGACGTCGATGCCGATCCAGCGGCGACCGAGATCTTGAGCAGTGGCAACTGTGGTCCCGCAGCCGCAAAACGGATCAAGAACGAGATCGCCTTCGTTCGTGCTCGCTTTGATGATGCGATCTAGTAACGCCTCTGGTTTTTGCGTCTGAAATCCAATGCGTTCCTTCGCCATCGCGTTCACCGGGGGGATGTCGTCCCAGGAATCTCCAATAGCAACGCCTGGCATTTCATCGAGGTACCGTTTGTACCGTGGAACGCTGCCAGGCTTCGGCTGAATAACCCGTCCCTGTTGTATCAGCTCTCGCATTCTGGTTTCGTTATAACGCCAGTATCGAGTCACTCCCATCAGCGTGTATTGAGGATGTCCGCGCGCGCCAGAACCCGGCGCGGTCAAATCCCACAGGCCATAGCGCCGACCGTCATCGTCGCGGTGAGGATATTTGGTAGCGACGTACTTTTCGTCATAGGTAGCAAATGGCTGATGAAAGGACGCCTGAATGTCCGAATCCTTTGCGTAATACAAAAGCACGTCTCTGACACGGGGCCAGTTCGTTGCACCCTGTCGATAGTCATTTTTTGTTGTCGTCCGCTTCCAACTGATTTCGTTTTTGAAGTTGTCGGCACCAAAGATCGCGTCGAGCAAGAGCTTCAAGTAATGGCTGACGGTTGGATCACAGTGCAGATACAGACTTCCTGTCGCCTTCAGAACGCGATGCAATTCGATCAGCCGTGGCGCCATCATCGACAGATAGGCCAACATTTCTGAGCGACCCTGCTGCTTCGTGTCCGTACTGAGGATGCGTCGAAACGCTTCCATGACGTCCGCTACTGGCCCGGTCGCTTCAATCAGTTGTCGATACGCCTTTGCGGCCTTCGGATCCCAGGTCCACGTATCAGAGAACGCCTTTTCTTGCGCTGCTGAGCGCGAACCGTCGCGCTCGCGGTACAGCATGTTGTAGGTCTGATTGCTCTTGAACGGCGGGTCCAGGTAGACGAGATCGACGGTCTCCGAGCGAAGCTCCCGGAGCACATCGAGATTGTCGCCGTGGTAGAGATACTTATCGGGCCGAGCGGCCACGTCAAGCGTATCGGCCGATCCGTTTTCTGGATCAGGGGGATTTGTGGCTGTCTCGGTTTCATCCCCAATATGGTGGGCTCGCGCAAGGACAGCGTCTGCCGTTTCGTGCAGAACCGCGCACGCCTCCGGCATCATGGCGCCTCACTCGAACAATAACCGCAACTGCCGATAACCGCTTTCAGGGCGCGGCGGTTCCTGTCGCTCAGTCGATGGACCTGAGGGATGCGGGGTTCGACTCCCCGGCGCTCCACGCCACGAGCGGCCCATGAGCCGTTCGCGGTTAAGCCGCGCGAGTGCCTGATGGTTGCTTGAAGGTGAGCCGCTTGCCTTCCGCGCCCAAGACGATCTGCTCGGCACGCTCGGTATCGTTCACGCCCATCGCTGTCCGCGTGTTGTAGCGGAAGGCGAACTCGTCGCAGTAGCGGTGCAGATGGCCCTTGCTGACGTGGTGGAACGTGCCGTTGAGCCCACGCTTCAGCAACGAAAAGAACCCTTCGACCGTGTTGCTGTGCGTGTTCCCGCGCACGTATTCGTCTTGCGAGTGGTTCACGGTTTCGTGCTTCATGCCCGCTGCTTCCGTGAAGCTCTTGTAGACCGATGACTCGTCCGTCATCAGCGTAGCGGTGTGCGCGACGTGCTGCTCGATGGCGCGGCCCACCGTGTCCGCCGTCACGCGCTCCATCGGCCACGCGACGACGTGGCCCTTCCGCTGCACGAGCGCCACGACCGGAACCTTCGCGCTCGGCGCGTTCTTGCGACGACGCCCGCCGACGTACGTTTCGTCCGCTTCGACGATCCCGGTCAGCTTCGTGAACACGCCCGTGTTCGAGGACATCGCGTAGCGCAGCCGATGCGCCATGAACCACGCCGCGCGGTACGTGAGGCCAAGCATCCGGTGAAACTGATGCGCACTCATGCCCTTCTTGGAGCACGCGATTAGGTGAATCGCCATCAACCATTTCGAGACGGGGATGTGCGACTGCTCGAACACCGTGCCGACTTTCACGGTGAACTGCTTCCGGCACTGCGAGCACTTCCACAGGCCGCAGCGAGCGCCGCGCTTGCCGCTCTCCGACTTCCCAGCCTTCAGGCGGTACGGGTCCGCGCCGCCGCAGTGCGGACACGCCGCGCCGTTCGGCCAGCGCAGCCGCTCCAACAACGCGATGGCCTCGGCCTCGTTTCGGAACGCTGTGAACGTCACCAGATTCGCTCTCGCCATGACGCGAGTATCCGCCGGACCCGTGACAAGGCGGGACAATCCGGTAAACGCCGCAGAGCCTATAATTTGCGATTCTCATGGGTTTGCAAAAGGCTCAATTACCTCGAAATGGACCGTACCCGATAATAGGGGTGATGCGCGGCTATAAGCTCGTCCTTACGATCGGCGTCCTCATCGTCGTGGCCGTGGGCTTTGGGTTTGTCTGGGGCGCGTCGGGCCGGACGATCGCGCAGCGCGCGCTCGACGCCGCGCGTCAGCAGCTCGACGTCGCGGAGGCGCGGGGCCATATCCTCGACGCACGCGTGAGCTTGTACAACGTGAATTTCGGCGATGCGCAGCGGCAGCTCGACGATGCGAGGGCGCCACTGACGCGGGCGAGGGATCGCGCGCAATCCCAAGGGAACGACAACACCGCCAAGGCGCTCTCCGGCGCGCTCACGCACGTCGAGGACGCGCAGCGGCTCGCCAGCCGCCTGGATCCCAACGCGAACAACGAGGCGAACGAGGCGCTCAAGTCGATTCAGATTGCGATGACGAAGTAGTCAGCAGCCAGCTACCAGCTACCAGCGGCCAGCTACCAGCTACCTCAAAATGGTCGCGGTCACTTCAACGGCGATCTTGCGATCCGAGATCGGGTCGGCAGCCTGCGAAACGACCGTCGGTTTCCCGGAGTCCAGAATCAGCGTCATACTTTCGTTCAGCTCTGCCATCCCCGGCTGCATGTCTTCTGCGCCGCCGGCGCTCTTGGGGAGGTACTCGAGACGGAAGGCGACCCGCACCTTGTCCGGCTCCTTCGACAGGATCGTCGGCAGCGCGTCGACGTTGATGGTCACTGTATGGTAGTTCACGGCCAACAGACTGTTTGTTCCAGGTGAGGGCGTGCGCACCGGGACGCTCCCGCTGCTACGGATGCTGTCGTTCTGCTGATCTCCCGCAATCATCGTCACGACCTTGCGTGCCGGCGCGCCGGACCCGGTCTGATCGGTGATGCTGACCTCGATTCTGATGTTGACGGGCTGCGGGGGCGCCGCGGACGCGCGCTGTGCGGTCTGGGACTTCGCAGCTGACTTGTTGTTGGACGGCGCCGGCTTCTGCTGGGCGTAGGCGCTCACCGCGAACACCACGATCGCAACGAACGACAGAGCAACTCTCTTCAGCATGGTCTCCTCAATGCCGCCCGTCGGGCGGCGTCAACGGCGCGATCTGGAGCTGCGCGACCGGCGCCAGGGGTTCGATCGAAATCGGCTGGGGCGTGATATCGGACGGCCGAACGGCTGCGACGCGAATCGGCGCGATCGGTTTCAGCGGCGCGATGGCGGCGGCCGTGTCGCCGTCATCCGTCGGGCCGGTGCCCACGCGTGGCACCAGAGACGCGGCGCGAACGGTCCGCTCTTGCACCGTCGTGCGGACCGGAGCGGTGGCGGTCGCATGCGGCTGTACCGCCTGCGCAACCGGCAGATTCTCGACGCGCGCCGCAGTGTGCGTCTCGCGTGTTGGCGTCAACGGTGGTCGCCGCGGGAGCCACACGGCCAGTACGATCGCGGCGAGCGCCACGACGGCGAGCGGAGCGGCGACCCGAAGCCATCGGAAGCCCGCCGGCGCCCGTTCGTGGTCGATGCGCGCGATTACGCGGGCGCGCAGGTCTGCCGGCGGCTCGACGTCGAGCATCTCGCGGACGACGGCGTCGACTGTGCTCTCAAATTTCACGTCCGGCAACTCACTCGACATCCAGCCTCCAACCTCCAGCCTCCAGCCTCCAGCCTCGCGCGGATACTATATATCTATGATATCGTATGAATATGAAACAGCCCGTATCGGTCACGCTGGACGAGGACAACATCCTCTGGCTCAAAGGCCAGGCGGCGGCGGCGACGCGAGGGAACGTCAGCGAGGTTGTCGACCGCCTCATCGCGCGCGCGCGGTCCGGCGGCAGCGCCGACGTCGCGATCCGGTCTGTGGTGGGGACGATCGATCTGCCGTCCGACGCCGCGCTCGCCGAGGCGGATGCCTACGTCAAGACGCTGTTCGATCGATCGCTCGGCCGGCCGGTGCTCGTGCGCGAGCGGCCGCCGGCATCGAAGCGGGGCCGCCGTGGGTGACGTCGACGCGGCCGTGACCGACACGCACGGGCTGCTCTATCACGCCGGGGCCAGCGGTCGTCTTGGCCGCCGTGCCGCGGCGATGTTCGCGCGCGCCGAAGCCCGCAAAGCGCTCGTCTACGTGCCGGCGGCGGTCGTCTGGGAGGTCGCGCTTCTCGCGCGCGCGGGCCGGTTCAACCTTCGCCGATCGCCGCGTGAGTTCTTCGCCGATCTGTTCAGCAGCCCCGCCTACCAGGCGCACGATCTCGACGCCGCGCAGATCTTCGACGCCGACGAACTCCGCATCAATCGCGACCCGTTCGACGCGCTCATCTGCGCGTCCGCGCGCGCCCTCGGCCTTCCCCTCATGACGCGCGATGCCGACATCGAACGCTCGGGCGCGGTCCGCGTCGTCTGGTAAGCCGCGGAGAGGTGGGCGGAGCGCGGGGGGGGGCGGGACGCGGAGGACGGCGGGCGGGGGGCGGGACGCGGAGAGCCCGGAGGGGTGTTTGACACTCGGTCGTCAGTTCGGCAACTGGCAACTGGCAACCGTCTTTGACGTGTCACCCGTACATCTCGTCGATCTCCCTCGCCCACCGCTGCTCGACCACCCGCCGTTTGACTTTCATCGTCGGCGTCAGCTCGCCCGAGTCGATCGTCAGCTCGCGCGGAAGGAGACGAATCTTCTTGACCTGCTCGAAACGCGAGAGGCTCTCGTTCACGCGCGCCACGATGGCCTCGTAGACCGCGATCGCTTCGAGAGTGGACACGAGCGCCTCGCGGTCGGGCACGCGTTTCCCTTCGGCGCGCAGCCGGGCCTCGAGCGCCTGAAAGTTCGGCACGATCAGCGCCGAGATGAATTTGTGTCGATCGCCGAGCACGATCGCCTCGGCCACGAGCGGATCGCGCTTGAGCCGCTCTTCGATCGGCTGCGGGGCGACCTTCTTGCCGCCAGAGGTCACGATCAGGTCCTTTTTGCGATCCGTGATCGTGAGATACCCGTCGGCGTCGAGCGATCCGACGTCGCCTGTATGAAACCAGTCGCCCTCCATGACTGCGGCGGTTTCGGCGGGCCTGTTGTAGTAGCCCATCATGACGTTCGGGCCGCGCGCGAGGATCTCGCCGTCGTCCGCGATGCGAAGTTCGACGCCGGGAATCGTTCTTCCGACGGTGCCTGGGCGAGCGGCGGCCGGCGGATTCGCGGTCAGGACGGGCGACGTTTCGGTCAGCCCGTACCCTTCCGTGATCGGCAGGCCGACGCCGAAAAAGAACTCCGCGACCGGCTTGGGCAGCGGCGCGCTGCCCGATACGAGAATCCGCAGACGCCCGCCAACGCGCTCGCGGATCTTGGAAAACACGAGGCGCTCGGCGATCGCGGTCTGGAGCGCGATCGCGCCCGATGGCCTGCCGTCTGACGCTTGCGCGCGTCCGCGCGCCGTCGCCACTCGAACGCCCCAGTCGAACAGCACGCGCCTCGGGAACGGCAGCGAGCGTCCGCCGTCGACAATCCGCTGCTGGAACTTCTCGTAGACCCGCGGCACGCCGGTCATCACCGTCGGACGGACGGTCACAAGATCGCGGCCGATCGTCTCGATCGACTCGGCGAACACGATCGTGACGCCGGCCGCCAGGCAGAAGTACGAGGCGAGGCGCTCGAAGGAATGGCTGAGCGGAAGGTACGAGAGGATTGTGTCGTCCGAGTTCACCGGAACGACGGCGTGGGCGGCGAACAAATTCGAAACGAGGTTGCGGTGGGAGAGCATGACGCCCTTGGGCTCGCCCGTCGTGCCGGACGTATAGATGATCGTCGCGAGCTGCTCCGGCTGGACGGCGCGCGCGCGGTCGCGCATCTGGCGCGCGATGCCCCATTCGGCGATCATCCGTGCGTGTCCACGCGCGGCAACCTCGTCGAGCGTCAGCGCACCGCCTTCGCCGGGCGCGTCGAAGACGATGATTCGCTCGAGCGACGGCATCTGGCTGCGGACCGCTTCGAGCCGCGCGGCGAGCTCGGGCGTCGAAGCGAAAGCGAACCGCGCGCCCGAATCGGCAAGAATCGCGGCGGCCTGCGGCGGCGCCAGCGTGGGATAGACCGGCACCGTGACGGCACCCAGCAGCAGCACGGCGAGATCGACCGTGATCCACTCGGGACGGCTCTCCGACACGATCGCGACGCGATCGCCGGGCGCGATGCCCAGCGCTTCAAGGCCAAGGGCCACATCGCGTACGCGATCGAACCAGTCACGCGTGGAGACACCCGTGACGCCGCCATCCTGGACGCGCCCGACGAGCAGCGCTTTCGGGTGCCTTCCCAGTGTATGGAACGGGAGGTCGGCGAGCGTGGCGAGCTCGGCCGCCGGCTCGTCGATGGCGATGCCGGTCATCAGTAGCCCGCCTGCTTGTCGACCAGGTTCACGAGCGGCTCGCCCGCGCAGAACCGTCGAAGGTTCGCCGCGAAGAGCGCGGCCGCATTGGGCCAGTGGCTCGCCTGAAATCCGGAGACGTGCGGCGTGATCATCACGTCGGAGCGTACCCAAAGGGGACTCTCGGCCGACAGCGGCTCGTGCTCGAACACGTCGAGCGCGGCGGCGCGCAGGCGTCCGCTCGCGAGCGCCGACGCGAGCGCCGCTTCGTCAATCAGCTTTCCCCGGCTGACGTTGACGAGCACCGCAGCCGATTTCATCATCGCCAGTTCCGCCGCGCCGAGGAGATGCACAGTCTCGCGTGTCTGAGGCGCGGCGATGACGACCACATCGGCGTCCGCGAGCTCGTCGTGAAGGCGATCGGCTGTCACCACCTGCCTGACGCCCGCCGGCCGATCCGTCGTGGCACGTCGGCGAATGCCGACGACGTCGGCACCAAACGCCGCCGCGAGGCGCGCCGTTTCGCCGCCAATCGAACCCATGCCGACGATCAGCACACGGCAGTCGCGCAGCAGGCGAATCGCGCCCGGCGCGTTCAATTCGTCCTGCGCCCAGACACACTCCGACTGCCGTCGCCATGCCAGCGGAAACTGCCGCAGGAGCGCGATCACGGCGCCGATCGTATGCTCGGCGATCGTCGCGGAGCTGTTGCCGCGGGAGTTCGTGATCACGATCGCACTGGCCACCATCTCAGGAAACAGCATGCCTCCGACACCAGCGGCCGGACTGTGAATCCATCTGAGACGCCGCGCGGCCTCAAAGTGCTCGCGGTTGATCAGCGAGCTGAAGGCCACGTCGGCGTCTGGAATCCTGGCGAGCGTTTCCTCATCCGAATCCGCGCGAACGAATCGGTGCTCGGGAAATTCGCGCCGCAGACGCTCGACCTGCGCCTCCGGAATGCACCAGGAGTCGAAGGGACTATAAATCGCGACGAGCACTGTCATCTTGACTCGGGGGACTTCGTCCCCTGAACCCCCTTACACGCTCTCTCGCGGGGACCCCTTCGATCCCCGCTCCGTTCGCGTGCCTCGTCCCGTGTCCCTCGTCCTCCACGTCCCGCTTTTCCCGCCGCTCTTCTCAATCAGGCGAATCGGACCAATCACCATGCCTTTGTCGATCGCCTTGAGCATGTCGTAAATGGTGAGCGCCGCGACCGACACCGCCGTCAGGGCTTCCATTTCCACGCCCGTCGTACCGTTCGTCCGGACGCGGGCTTCGATGTCGTAGCCGCGGGCACGATACGCGATCCGGACATCGACGAACGAGAGCGCCAGCGGATGACAGAGCGGGATGAGCGTCGAGGTCTGCTTCGCGGCCATGATCCCGGCGAGGCGCGCGGTCTCGAGCGGATCGCCCTTCTTCGTTCGTCCGGATCGGACGGCCCTCGCGGCCTCCGCCGACATCGCGATCCGTCCGCGCGCGACCGCTTCGCGGGAGGTCGGCGTCTTGCCGCCGACGTCGACCATGCGCGCGCGTCCTTTCGAATCGACGTGTGTGAGCGTGCGGGGGTCATTCATGGGCCGACTCATGCTGCGCGAGGAAAAAGGAGAGGCTTTCGAGCATCACCGTCAGGTCGACGCTCTTGAGTTTCACCTCGCGCGGCACCTTCACCGCACGCGGCGAGAAGTTCAGAATGGCACGCACGCCGGCGGCCACCACCGTGTGCACGACGGTCTGAGCGGCCGCGGCAGGAACCGCGACCACCGCGACGCCGATGCTCTCGCGCCTGACGATCTTGCGAAACTCCTTCACGTCGTGGATCAGCACGCCGCCGCGCGACCGGCGTCCGACCTTGTCCTTGAGCGTATCGAACAAGGCGACGATTTCGAATCCATCGTCGCGGAATCCCGGATAGTCCGCGAGCGCAAGACCCAGATTGCCCGCGCCCATGATCGCGACGCGCACGCCGCGATCGAGTCCCAGGATCTGCCGCAGGTGGCGCCGCAGTTCTTTCACGTAGTACCCGATCCCGCGCACGCCGAATTCGCCGAAGTACGCCAGATCCTTGCGAATCTGCGCGGCGTTGAGGTGAAACTGCTCCGCCAGCGCATGCGATGACACCGTCCGGACCCCGGCCGCATCGAGCACGTTCAGGC
>JBOGIZ010000055.1:0-4350 GCA_050747805.1 Vicinamibacterales bacterium
GAGTTCGCGAACTACGCCGAGCGGTTCACCGCGGCCGGCGACTCGCGCATGAACGCGGCGTCGGTGGGCAAGAAGCACGTCGCGCGCGGCTTCGTCGTCGACGACGCGATGCTTGCGGACTTCCGGAAGTTCCTCGGGAGCGAAAAGATGAAGATCGATGATGCGGAGTTCCAGAAGGATCTCCCGTTCATCAAGGCGATGATCCACTACGAGATCGACGACGCGCTGTTTGGCGTCGGGGAGGCGCAGAAAAACCTGATTGCGGTCGATCCGCAGGCGCAGTACGCGCTCACGCAGATGCCCGACGCGGTGAAGCTGTGGGAGATGTCGAAGAGCCACGATGGCTCGAAGGGCGTGCATTAGCGCATTCGGCATTGGGCATTGACATGGGGCACTAACCCTATTACTTGTGCCTCGAAATAGTGCTTGCCCCTAGGTATGGGGTGTTGCTAGACTGACCGCCGTTTCCGGCCCCGGGGCCATTCCGCTCGGTGCGGAGTGTGGGTGCCGATAGTGAACGGTCGTTGGCCAGTCTCCGTTTCCAGACAATCGAGCGGCGGTCCTTCGGGACCGTCATGAAGCGATCCCAGCCGCTTTCCGGTGTTCGTGTGTGCGAACGCTGGATAGCGGCTGTTTGTGTTTTCGGGTGTTGAACGCAGGAGGTCAGGAGACCAGGAGGCATTTTCCAAAGAAAGCTCCTGACCTCCTGATCTCCTGCTTTTTGTTATGAGGATCGTGAACTATGCGCCTCAATCGTCTTGAACTCTCCGGCTTCAAGTCGTTTCCCGATCGTTCCGAGCTGGCGTTCGACACCGGCGTGACGGCGATTGTGGGACCCAACGGCTGCGGCAAGAGCAACGTCGTGGACGCGATCACGTGGGTGCTGGGCGAGCAGAGTGCGAAGAGTCTGCGCGGCGACCAGATGATGGACGTGATCTTCCAGGGCAGCGACGCGCGCAAACCGACAGGTGCGGCCGAAGTGCGGCTGCGGCTGAGCGGCGTGGCGTCGCGCGTCCCCGGCAATGGCAGCGCCCGACCGCAGCCGGCGCTGGCGGCCGCGGTCGTTCACGGCGCGGAGATGAGCGAGCGAGCAATCGCGAGCGAGCCACGCGAGCGGAGCGGGGATCATGGGGCCCCCGCGAGCGAGCGCGCGGGGGGGGTCTGGGTGGCGAGAGCCCCCCAGATGGAAGAAGACGAGGACACTCCGCTCATCGTGCGCGATGTCGAGCTGTCGCGCCGGCTCTATCGCTCCGGTGAAAGTGAATACTTGATCGACGGCGAAGTCGTGCGTCTCAAAGACGTGCAGGATCTGCTGATGGATGCCGGCCTCGGAGTGAAGGGCTATGCCGTCATCGAGCAGGGCAAGATCGGCCAGATTCTCAGCGCGCGGCCGACCGATCGCCGGCAGCTCATCGAAGAAGCGGCAGGGGTCACGAAGTACAAGTCGCGCCGGCGCGCGGCGGAGTTGAAGCTCGAAGCCGCGCAGCAGAACCTAACGCGCGTCGACGACATCATCTTCGAGGTTGAAAAGCAGCGGGGCGCGCTCAAGCGGCAGGCGGCGAAGGCGCGGCGCTACAAGCGGCTGGGCGAGGAGCTGCGGCGCTGGGAAAAAGTACAGTTCGCCGCGCGCTATCGGCAGCTGAGCGAGGCGATCGATGCCGCGCGCGCGAGGTTGGCTGATGCCCGGGCGCGGGAATCCGCAGCGGCAGCGCATTTGTCCGAAGTGGAAACCGTGCTCGAGCGCCTGCGCCTGGAGCTGGTCGAGGCCGACGCGCGCGCGACCGAGGCGCGCGAAGCCGCCCACGCGCGCGAGCTGTCGATCGGGCGTCTGCAGCAGCAGAGCTCGTTCGATCGCCAGCAGATCGACACCCTTGCGGCGTCGGCGGCGGCACTCGACAATGAAATCCGCGCGCTCAGCGCGCGCCGGGAGCCCGCCCGCGAGGAGCTGGGCGCGCGCAGGGCGGCCGCGCTCCACGCGGCTGAGGCGCGGGATGAAGCCGCCGCCGCGCTCGCGCGCGAAGAGGAGGCGTATGCCGCAGCCGCCAGAACGATCGAGGCGCTCGAATCGGACGTCGAGGCCGCGCGCAGCGAAGTGTACGCGGCGGTCAACGCGGCGACCGCACTGAGACACGCCGTCGAGCACGCCGCGGCCGCGCGCACGCGGATCGGCGAGGCGCTCGCCAAGCTCGACGTCGAGCGGGGGGACCTGGATACCGAAGCCGGACGTGCCGCCGCCGACCGCGCGACCGCCGAAGAATCTCTCCGCCAGGCGCGTGAGGCGACGGCGAATCTGCTGACCGATCGCGGCGCGCGCGACATGCAGCTCGTGGGCGCGCGCGGCGCGCGCGAATCCCTGGATCGCGACATTCGCGCGGCGGAGCACGAACTGGCGCGGATGGCGGCGCGGCTCAAGTCGCTCGAAGAGCTCGACGCGGCGCGCGCCGAGTACGGCGAGGGCGCCCGCGTCATGCTCGCGGAATCCGAGGGCGTGGTCGCCCATCTCGGTTCGGTGGCGGATTACGTCGAGGTCGACAAACCGCACGAGCGCGCGATCGACGCGGCGCTCGGCGACCTGCTCCAGCACGTCGTTGTGCGCACGCACGAGGACGCCGACGCGGGGCTGCAGTTCGCGCAGGCCCGCGGGGCCGGCCGCGTCGGCTTCCTCATCGCGGGCGATTCTCCGCAGGCGGCTGTCAGCGGGTTGATCGCGGCGGTGCACATCGCCGGCAGTCGCGAGGAAGCGCGCGGCGTCGCCCAGCGCACCGGCGGCACGGCTGCGACGACCGACGGAGAGGTGTTTCGCGGCGAGAGCCGCGTCGAAGGCGGCACACGGTCCGAAGCGCGCAGCATTCTCACGACCAAGCGCGAAATCAAAGAGCTGCGCGAACGGATCGCCGGCGACGAGACGTCGCTCGCGCGCCGCCGCGAGGAGGCAGCGTCGCTCGATGTGACGATCGCGGCAATCGAAGCGGCCATCGCGTCACTTCAGAGCGAACTTCACCGGCTGGAGAAGGCGAGCGTCGGATACGAGCTGCAGCTCGGTACGGCCGGGGAGTCGGCCGATCGCGTGTCGCGCAAGCTGGGGCAGATTGCGGTCGAGCGGCGTTCGGCGGTGGAGGAGCTGCAGTCGCAGGAGCAGCGCGAGCTCGAGGCGCGCCAGTCGATCCGACGCATCGAAGCGGAGCAGCGCGTGGCCGACGAGCAGCTGTCGGCTGCACAACGCCGCCTGTTCGAAGCCCGCGAGTCGGCGGCGGCGCAGTCGAATCGGACGGCGGAGGCCAAAGCGGCGCACGCCGCGCTTGTCGAGAGAAGCGGCGCCCTCAGATCGGAGGTCGAGCGGCTCGAAGACGCGATTCGCGATCTGGAGGAACGTTGTGCGGCGCGCTCAGCGGAGCTCGAGCGCAACGTGCAGCGGCGCGAGGAGCTGCGGCTGGCAATCGAGGCGTGCGAGCGCCGTCTCGATGAAGAGCTGCGCACGTTCGACGATCTCAAGGACCAGGTGCGCGCGGCCGACGAGGCATCGCAGGCCCTGAGACTGCAGTTCGACGCGCAGGAGGTCCGCATCCGCGAGGCGCGCCGCGCGCTCGAAACCGTGCGCGACGAAGCGGCACATCTTGAAGTCGTCCGCGCGACCGCCGAATCCGACCTGTCCCACGTCGCGGCTGCCTGCCTCGAATCGGTCCAGGCCACTATCGAGGACGTCGCCCGGGATGTCGCGCAGATGGAGCGCGATGGGCTGCTCGCAAGCCCGAAAGCCATCCCGGACGCGCCGGAGCACGCGGAATCCGACGCCGATGGCGATGCGATCGATGAATCGCTCGAAGCCATCGCCGCGGCGACCGCGTCCGCGGCGTCCGCGCGCATCCTCACTCCCGACGAAATGGTTGCCGACCTCCGCGCGAAAATCGAGCGCATGGGGGCGGTGAACATGATGGCCATCGATCAGTTCGACGACCTCGAATCACGCCACGGCTTCCTGACGGCGCAGCGCAAGGATCTCGTGGACTCGATCGCGGCGACCAACGACGCGATCCGCAAGATCGACAAGACGACGCGCGAGCGCTTCCAGGAGGCGTTCACGGTCATCAACCAGAATTTCGAGGGGACCTTCACGACGCTCTTCGGCGGAGGCAAGGCCGGCCTCGTGCTGCTCGACGAGTCGGACGCGCTCGAAAGCGGGATCGACATCATCGCGCAGCCGCCCGGCAAGCGCCTCCAGAGCGTCCAGCTGCTCTCCGGCGGCGAGAAGGCCCTCACGGCGATGGCCCTGATGTTCGCCATCTTCAGGTACCGCCCGAGCCCCTTCTGCTTGCTCGACGAGATCGACGCGCCGCTCGACGACGCCAACAT
>JBOGIZ010000056.1:0-2023 GCA_050747805.1 Vicinamibacterales bacterium
GGCGTAAAGTCGCTCGGCGCCGAAGGCCTCGTAGAAACCATTCGACGGGATCGCCGCGTCCCCGAAGAGCAGCATCGACGTGACGCCACGTTTCATGAACTGCCGCGCGATCGCACACAGGAGAAGCCGCCCGAGCCCCAGGCGCTGAACACGCTGGAGCAAGTAGATCTTGTTCAGTTCGCCGCGGTATCCAGGGACGTCGCCGTCAAGTGGAGTTCCCTTCGCGAACCTGACCAACTCCCCATGATCACTGGACATTTCTCGGCAGGTTGACGCGTTCGGATACACCAAAGAGACGCCGCACGGCGGCCTCGGGGACGTAATCCGGCGGATGGGGATGAGGGAACCGGTTCAGGTTCCGCTGGACGGTTCGGAGATCGGAGTGATTCGACAGCTCGATGCCGCACATGAAGTCCACGGTGTCCAGCGCCTCCCGCACGGTCGCGTCCTGGAGTCGACCCAGCGGCAGCCGCCCGACAGCCTTCACCTCCAGACCGATTCGACTGCGCGGCACGCCCAGATCGTCGAGAGCGACACCGAGAGCGACGGCGAAGGCGTCGCGAAACTCCGAGAGTGAACCCCCGAGCCGAAATGCAACCGTCAGATACGTGCGCACGTCGATGACGAGCACCAGATCTCGCTCGTTCTCACGAAACACCGTGGCTGCCCACGGACCGAGACTCGCCTCGTCGACGGCGCTCTCGCAACCAAGGCTGCGGGCGTCCCATCCGCGCACGAGGCGCCACAAGCGCTGCGCGCAGAGAAGCGAGGGCGTGTTCCGAGGCACGATTCGCGACAATGCGAATTCGATGCCGCGTTCGAATCGCGAGGAACCCCAGCAAAGTCCCGCGGCCGCATTTACGCGGTCACGTCACGCGCGCAGAAAATGCGCGCTCGTCATGCCGCCGCGTACGCTGAAACGGCACCTCGGTCCGGGCCGAGTTCGCGCCAGTTTGACTTCTCTCCGCGACGATGGCATCGTCGTCGTCCCGATGAAACGAACCGAACCACCAGAGGAGGTGCGCATGAACCAGATGGTCTAGGAGGACTACATATGCGCGTCAAGATTCGCGGGGGGACCGTCAACGGCGGCGAGTCTCCGCTCTGCCAGACCTGCCGCTTCGCCACGATTGTCAGGGGACCGAGGCTGCGCGACGAGATCGTCGAGTGCGCCAACCTGATGTTCGGCCGCGGGCGCATCACGTTCCCCGTCACGTATTGCACCAGCTATTCCGACCGGCGCCAGCCGTCCATCCGCGAGATGGAAGACATCGCGTGGGTGTTGCGCACCGATGTCCGACGCAACGAGATCGGCTTCGTCCGAGGCTCGACGCTGCGCAATCGCGAACAGCACGTGCTGATCGAGGATTAGGATCCGCCGGAGGCTGTCCGATTATCTTTTCCGTTTGAGTGATCGCCGGACGCGACACCTGCCGCGTCTGACGCTCCCAGGAAGCGAACTGGCAAGCGTGTCTCGGTCACGTCTTCGCCAATCAGCTCGACGCGATACGCGCCGGCGCGCGGTCTGGAAGTGACGACGTCGACCAGATTCGGGCCGCAGAAGTGAAGCGCCGCGCCATCGTCCGCCGCGTAGCCCGCCCGCATCCCGCCGGCAATCGCACGATGATACGCCTGGCGACGGTCAGGCTCGCCGTCGTAATGGGGGCATGCCGTCGCGTCGATCAGGCCCAGGCCGTCGTCGAGCGGCTCGAGTCCGCCGAATGAGTCCGTCACGCCGCCGGTGAACCAGCACAGCATGCCGGCGCTGACACCGGCCAATACAACTCCCTCAGACCACGCACGGCGAAGCAGCACGTCGAGGCCATGGCGACGCCACAAGACCAACAAGTTTGCCGTGTCTCCGCCGCCGACGTAAATCACGTCCTGCTCCGCGACAAACGCAGCCAGGTCGGATGTCCGAGCGGGCCGGCGCGGAAGAGACGGCGAATTCCACAGCGTCAGATCGGTTGCGATGCATCGGCGGCCAAACGCCCGATAGAACCTCACGATGTACGTAGCCGCA
>JBOGIZ010000057.1:0-2173 GCA_050747805.1 Vicinamibacterales bacterium
ATCAGCAGGCGCTCGATGTGCTGTCGGCGGTCGGCCTCGGCAACCGGACGGATCATCATCCGAATCAGCTCTCCGGCTGCCAGCAGCAGCGCGTCGCCATCGCGCGCGCGCTCATCAACGAGCCGGCGATCCTGCTCGCGGACGAACCCACGGGCAATCTGGACACGCGAACAAGCATCGAGGTCATGGATATCTTCCAGCGCCTCAACATCGAACGCGGCATCACGGTAGTGCTGATCACGCACGAAATGGACATCGCCGAGCACGCTACGCGCGTCGTGCGCTTCCGAGACGGGCGTATTCAGAACGACGCCCAGGTTACACGCCGGCGGATAGCTGGAGACGAACTCGCGAACCTGCCACCTCCCGAAGACGATCACCTGCCCGCCTCGGCCGAGCCGATCGCCGAACCCGTGGCGCACTGAGGACCTATGTCACTCTTCATGACCCTGCGGATCGCGCTGAAGGCGCTGAACCGCAACAAGATGCGCACCGTCCTGACGATGCTCGGCATGATCATCGGCGTCGGCGCCGTCATCACGATGGTCGCGCTCGGCACGGGCGCGCGCACGTCGATCGAAGAAAAGGTGAAGTCGGCCGGCACGAACATGGTCATCGTGAACGCCGGCAACTTCTCGCAGGGCGGCGTTCGCATGGGCCAGGGCAACTCGACGACCCTGGTGCCCGACGACGCGGTCGCGATCCGGCAGCTGCCGGGCGTCCAGTATCTCGCCGCGGGCGCCAACACGCGCGTGCAGGTGATCGCGGGAAATCAGAACTGGTCCACGCAGATGCAGGGCACCGACGTCGAGCTCCCCGCGATCAGAAGCTGGCCGAACAAGTTCGGCAGCTTCTTTACGGCACAGGACGTCTCGTCGGCCGCAAAAGTATGCGTGCTCGGATCGTTCGTGTCCGACACGCTCTTCGGCGAAGACGTCGACCCAACCGGCCAGATCCTCCGCGTGAAAAACGAGCCGTTCAAGATCATCGGCGTCATGAGCAGCAAAGGCCAGTCGGCCATGGGTCAGGACCAGGACGACACGATCTTCGCCCCGTACACGACGGTCATGAAAAAACTACAGGGTGTGACGCACCTCAATAACATCACCGTGTCGGCGGCCAGCGGCGAGCTCATTCAGCCGGTCGTCGATGAAATCGGCGACCTGCTGCGCGTGCGGCACAAGATCGTCCCAGGCGATTCGGACGACTTCACCGTCCGGACGCTCGAGGAAATGGCGGCCCTGCAAACACAGACGACCGAGACGATGACGACCCTCCTGGCGAGCATTGCAGGCGTATCGCTGCTCGTCGGCGGCATCGGCATCATGAACATCATGCTCGTCTCGGTCACCGAACGCACGCGCGAGATCGGCCTGCGCATGGCGATCGGCGCGAAGGGGCGCGACGTGCTGCTGCAGTTCCTGGTCGAAGCGGTCGTCATCAGCCTCATCGGCGGCTGCATCGGCATCGGTCTTGGATACGGGCTGGCCGCGGCCGTCCATAAGTTCATGGAATGGCCGACGGCGATTCCACCCAACGCAGTGGGGATGGCATTCGGGTTCGCGGGAGCCACGGGGGTGTTCTTCGGGTTCTACCCGGCGCGCAAAGCCGCGCGCCTGGATCCTATCGAAGCGCTACGCTTCGAATAGCAAAAGGAGCAGACAGCATGAGGCGGAAACTGGGACTCACGGCGGCAGTGGTCGCCGCGGTTGCCATCACGGCATTCGCGCAGGCAAAGCCGGATTTCTCCGGCACGTGGACACCCGTTCCCGCGGCGGACGCGGCGGGCGGGGGCGGGGGCGGCGGCGGGCGCGGCATGGGCGGCGGGCCGATGACCGTCAAGCAGACGGCGGACACGCTGTCGGTCGATCGCAGCATGCGCGGCAACACGGTGACGACCAGCTACAAGCTGGATGGGTCGGAGAGCGACATCACGATGGGCCAGATGACGGCCAAGGCAACGGCGAAGTGGGACGGCGACAAGCTCGTCATCAGCACGACGTCGGAGCGCGGCACGACGACCCAGACGTGGTCGCTGTCAGCTGACGGCAAGCTCACAATCGAGAGCGCCGGCGGCCGCGGCAATCGGACGACGACCTATACCAAGGGCTCGTAGCGGGATCACACGTCGGGTCTTCAGGCCCGGCGGCAATGAGAAAGGCCGGCGCTCACG
>JBOGIZ010000058.1:0-4582 GCA_050747805.1 Vicinamibacterales bacterium
CGCTGAATCCCCGCCCGCACGGCGTTGATCGTGTCGGGCGAGCCGCTGAACAGATCCGACGGGAAGTCGTGCACGTAATTCAGCATCGCTGCGTAGATCACGTCGCTCTGATACAGGTTCAGACCGAGGCCGGCGAGAAACTGCAGGCGAAGATTGCGGTCGCGATTGATCGACGCGTCGGCGAGCCACGGCGCGAGATCCGTCTTTCGGCCCGCGTACGTCGAGAACAGGTCCACGGCGGAGTTCATGCCGATGTCGTGCAGCGACTGCGCGACCGGCGCGTATTCGGGCCGCTGCAGCCGCGCCTGGATGGCGTCGAGATCGATCCTCGTCGGCTCGACCTGTCCGAGCAGCACCAGATCGTAGCCGGCGCCGTTGTTCGTGTTGCCCCAGACGACGCCATTCGGGAACGCCTGCAGGAACGTGGCGATTTCGCTCTTCACGGCCTCGGTGTTGCTCTCGTACAGCTGCACGAACAGCGTCACGACGCCGCCTGGGTTGAGGTGCTCTTTGACGACATCGAAGAACTCGCTCGTATAGAGCATCGCAGCGCCCTTCACCCACGGATCGAGCGGGTCCGACGTGACCGCGTCGAACTTCTCCCTCGTCGTCAGCAGAAAGTGCCGCGCGTCGTCGATCTGGATGTGCACCTTCGGGTTGTCGACGACATGAAAGTTGTAGTCGCCGAAATACTTCGCGACCACCTTCGGGACGAGCGGCTCGATCTCGGCGATCGTTTCGCTCTGAACGACGGGATCGACCGAGACGGCGCCGGCGGTCACGCCCGCGCCGCAGCCGATGACCAGCACGTTGCTGGCGTGCGCGGGGACGAGGGTCGTCATGTGTCCCAGCATGCGCTGCAGCCGCATATCCTGCGGTTCGCTCGACGCCTGCACTTTGCCGGCGTTGTGATAATTGAGGACGCCGCCCGCCGTGCGTGAGACCGCGACGGTCGCATTCCATCCCTCACCGACATAGATCACGTCGGCCTCGCCGACTCGTGTCGCCGCGTAGCGGCCGTACGCGGCGAAGATGCCCGGAATCGGCTTCACCGTCCGTGAGAGCAGGCCCGCGCCGGCCGCCGCGAGAATGATCAGCACCGTCGTCACCGCCGCGTAGCGGGCGCGCGCGGGCTGATCGGCCGGCCCTGTCGACAGCACCAGCAGTCCGGAAAGCGCCGAGCCCAGGATCAGCACCTGCTGGGCGTGCTGGCTGCCGATCCACGCAATCAGGATCAGACTTGCGCCGAGCGACCCGGCAATCGCCCCGACGGTGTTGGCGGCGTACACGCTGCCGACCAGGCGTCCGGGATCCTGTCCGCGTGCGGCGAGCGCGGCCAGGGCAAGCGGGAAGCTCGCGCCCCACAGAATCGAGCCGGGCAGCACGGCCCAGAGACAGCGCACGAAGTCGAGCTGAAAGTTGAACCACGGATCCGTCGTGATCGACGGATTGACCGGCCAGTACGGCAGCGACTGCGTCAGCATGTAGGCCGACCACGCAATGGCCGCGCAGAGCAGCATCTGACACCAGCCGAGCGCAACACGCGGCCGCTTCGCGCTTCGGCCGATCGCGGATCCCAGACTGCTTCCGATGCCGAGCCCGAACAGGAATACCGCAAGGATCAGGGAGAACGTGTACGTCGTCGCGCCGAAGAGCAGCGAGAGCAGCCGCGTCCAGATCACTTCCGCGCCGAGCGCGGTTGCCCCCGAAAGCCCGATCGATACGTACACGGCCCACGCGGCGGGCACGGCCGGCGCGGTTTCGACGCCGCGATCAGACGGCATCACTTCGACGACGGGCGTCGTGTTCGCGATGACGAGCGCGAGCACCGCGACCGTGATGTTGATGGCCAGCGCGGCGTACGTCGCGACGTAGAGGTCAAACACGCGCAGCAGGTAGAAGCCCGCGAGCAGGCTGCCGAGCACGCCGCCGGCGATGTTGCCGCCGTAGAAAAAGCCCAGCCACGACACGCCTTCGGGCGTCGATTCGACCCAGCGCGAAATCGCGGGAAGCGTCGCGCCCATCAGCAGCGTTGGAGGCAGCAGGCAGATGGCCGCCGCGACGCCTCGCAGCAGAATGCCGACGATGCCCGAACCGGCCCACGCCGTGTACGCGCCATTGACCAGCGGCATGCCGAACAGGACGAGGAGGCCAATCGCGCCGATCCCGAGTTCGAGCGCGGCGTACACGCGCAGGGGATGCTCGGTTTGTCCGATGCAGCGCGGGAGCAGGTAACTGCCCAGGCACATGCCGCCCATGAACGTGCCGAGCAGGACGCCCATCGAGACCGCCGACGATCCGATCACGAGCTGCAGCAGCTGCAGCCACACCACTTCGTAGATCAGCGCTGCGCAGCCGCTGCCCACAAACAGCATCAGCAGCGCGGGCAGGAACCGGCGCGAGCTCATCAGAGGACCTTTCTCCGTTCGGGAAAGCGAGATGGTATCAAAATCCTGGAGGCCTGTGCCGCTTCATACGATTGCCACGCGCCCTTCGTTGACATGGGCGGCGGCCGAGCAGGGACCGACGGCGTCGGGCCGCGGCGGCGAGCGAGTGGTTCAGACGGTCGGCTTTGCCTTGAGCACGCCGACCTGAATCAGCAGTCCTGTGAAATCGTAGATGCGCTGCTCGTGGCGGACGAGGCCGTCGGCGACATGCATGACGATCGCGACCAGGACTTCGATGCGGCGCCCCGTCGGCGCCATGCCGAAGAAATCGCCGGCGTGCGTGCCCGTCAGGCGGGCGATCTCGGCCACGCGATCCCCGTCGATCAGCAGAGCGTCCTGCTGGACGATCAGATCGGGAAACGCGGCGAACCACGTGCGATACACGCCTTCGATTTCCTCGCGGCCTTCGAGCACGCCGGCCGTCGGACTCGCGACCGTGCCGTCCTGCGCATGGGTGGCCGCGAGCGCCGCCGCGTCACGAGCCGCCCACGCGGCGCTTCGGCGATCGACGAGCGACGTGATCTCCCCGCGCGTCACCGCCGCATCCTACGTCCATGCTCGTCGGGATGCAAACGGCGGCGGCCGGTCCCGCTATACTCGCCAGATGCTTCCGTTTCAGCGCTCCGATTTCGAAGCGGCGCGGGCACGCATGGGCGAATTCGTCTATCGCACGCCGCTGCTCACCTCGCGTCTGCTCAGCGAGCGGACAGGATTCGACGTGCGGCTCAAGGCGGAGATGTTCCAGCGCGGCGGCTCATACAAGATCCGGGGTCCGATGAACAAATTCGCGCAGCTCAGCGACGAGGAGAAGCGGCGCGGCGTCATCTGCTCGTCGGCGGGCAACCACGCGCAGGGGGTGGCGCTTGCGGCGGCGCGCTACGGCATCAAGGCGGTCGTCGTCATGGCCGAGAACGCGACGCCGTCGAAGATCGAGGCTACGCGCGCGTACGGCGCCGACGTCGTCCTCCACGGCACGATCTGGGACGAGGCGAACGAGAAAGCGAAGCAGCTCGTCGCCGAGCGGGGCTACACCTACATCCATCCGTTTGACGACGAGCAGCTCATCGTCGGTCAGGGAACGCTCGGCCTCGAGATCTCTCAGGATTGGCCCGACGTGGAGATGGCGATCGTGCCGATCGGCGGCGGCGGGCTGATCTCGGGCGTGACGACCGCGCTCAAGAGCTGCAGTCCGGGCGTCACGGTTGTGGGCGTGGAGTCATCGGGCGCGCCCGCGATGACGCGCAGCGTGCGCGAAGGCGGGCTCGTGACGCTCGACCGCGTTGATTGCATCATCGACGGGCTGCGCGTGAAGCGCGTGGGCGAGAAGACGTACCGGATCGTGCGCGATCTCGTCGACGATCTCGTGACGCTGCCCGACGAGCAGATTTTCGAGGCGGTCGTGTGGATCATGTCGCACCTGAAGGTCGTGCCGGAAGGGGCCGCGGCCGCGCCGGTGGGGGCGCTGCTGCAGGGGCTGATTCGGGCGCCCACGGGGACGAAGGTCGTCTGCGTCCTGAGCGGCGGGAACGTCAACCTGGAGCAGCTGAAGGGCCTGCGCTGGAATTAGGGGACGCAGACCCTGGTCAGACCCCTTATGACTTGCCAGAACGGGGTTGTTTGAAGATCGACTTGGGCATCTTCACGTGGACGCCGACGTTGCCGTCGACGAGCTCGGTGACGGCGACGTTGCCGGCGACGCTCGTCAGCTGGTACGCGGCCATCCGGTCCAGTCCCTTCTCCGCGACCAGGAAATCGATCATGTTCTGGATCGCGATCTTTGTCGCCTGCGTCAGATCCGGATCGGTGCCCATGGTGATGTAGTCGGTCGGCGTCTCGGCCTGCGGCCACGTCAGCTTCAGATCTTTTCGCACGGTGAGCTGCAGGCGCCCGCGGAGCGACGTCTCGATCGCGGTCTGATCGACTTCCCCATCGCCCTGCGCGGCGTGGCCGTCGCCGACTTCGAACAGCGCGCCCGGCGCATGAACGGGAATGAACAGCGTCGTCCCCGCGACGAGCTCTTTGTTGTCGAGATTTCCCGCGTGCGTGCCGGGCGGATTGCTGCTGACGCGGCCGGCCTCCGGCGGCGGCGCGACGCCCATGCTGCCGAAGAACGGATGCAGCGGAATGACGATGCC
>JBOGIZ010000059.1:0-2996 GCA_050747805.1 Vicinamibacterales bacterium
GTACATCGCCGGCACATTCGCGAACACATCCACGACGCCGATGGCCTCTTTCGGTCTCACACGCCACAGCGTATGCTGCACGCCATCGTCGGCGCGAAAGTCGTACAGCGGCGCGTCGGCCGTCACCGCGCGGCACAGCCGATCGATCTCGTCAACGGCTTTGTAAGTCAGAAACACCACACCCGTCTGGGCGCGGAGCTCGATCATGTGCCGCGTCCGATCGTCCTCTTTGTCGCGTCTCGTGCGCTCGTGCTTCTTGATCAGGTCGCGATCGTATTCATCGAGCGAAAAGCACGCCGCAACGCCGGTCTGCTCGTGTCCGCCCATCCGCAAACGATAGAAATAGACCGACGGCTCCTCTTCGAGCAGCATCGGGGCGCGCGCGCGCAGCGCCACGAAGTTGTCGTGCGCCTTCTCGTACACCGCGGACGAGTACGGATCCGTTCCATCGGGTAGATCGATTTCCGCCCGGGTCACGTGCAGAAAGCTGAGCGGATTGCCGGCGGCAAGCTGTCTGGCTTCGGCCGTGTTGACGACGTCGTAGGGGACCGAGGAGACGGCGGCCGCACGTTCCGGCGCCGGACGCAAGGCGCGGAAAAGATGGACCACGGACACCGCATGATTGTAATCGTGTCGGTGCCAAGGGCGCTAAAGGCGCCGAAGGGGCCAATGGAGCCCGCGCTGACGGTGCAGGCAGTGCTACGCGTGCGGGTGCGGAACGTGCCGAAGGTGCTCAGCGTGCGGAGTGCTACTTGCCGGCGGCGGGAATCGCGTCCGCGGTCGCCGCCGGGACGCTCGCGCGCAGGGTTGCGGCAAGGCGCGTCGTGAGATCGTCGCGCGACGCATGGAACGCGGCGAGTTGCGCGGCCGGGATGGGCTCGCCAGGCGACTGCTTCGAGCGCGCGGCGACGGGGTTGATGAACGTGCCGTTTCGCTTGATTCGAAAATCGAGATGCGGCCCGGTCGCCGAGCCAGTCATGCCGACGCGGCCGATGAGCTGCCCCTGGCCGACGTGGCCGCCCGCGCGGATGCCAGGACCAAACGCCGAGAGGTGCAAATAGTAAGTCTCGAAGCCGTCG
Source organism: Vicinamibacterales bacterium (assembly GCA_050747805.1). Classification (GTDB taxonomy): domain Bacteria; phylum Acidobacteriota; class Vicinamibacteria; order Vicinamibacterales; family 2-12-FULL-66-21; genus JAICSD01. The sequence goes on from JBOGIZ010000059.1 coordinate 1,080, forward strand.
GGGTGCTTCAGATGCACCATGTTGCCGCTGGCGCCGCTGAACGAGGCCGACAGCACGGTGCCGTTCGCCACCGCGACCACGGGAGCGCCCATCGGCGCGCCGTAATCGACGCCGAGATGCGCCTTGACGACGTGATCGATCGGATGCAGGCGGTGGAGCGAGAACGCCGACGTGATACGCGGATCGGGCTCGAACTTCAGCGGGGATTTCAAGAAAAAGCGTTTAAGCGATCGGCCGTTCTCGTCGTAATACGCGGCCTTCTCCACGGCGGCTGGCCACCGAAACGCTTGCAGGCGGCGGCCGCCAGCCACGATTGAGGCGCCCAAAATGTTGCCGTACCCGGAAAACTGTCCGTCGTGCGAATACTTCTCGAACAGCACGCGGAACGAATCGCCAGGCTGCAGGTCGCTGCGGAAATCCACTTCGCCGCTGAAGATGTCGGCCAGCTCGAGCGCGAGCGGAACGCGCTCGCCAGTCGCGTCGATGGCGGCGATGAGCGACGGATGATCCGCGTCAATCTGCGCGTCGATGGCGACAACATCCGTTCGCTTCTGGTACGGCACGACCTGGGCGTCGAGATCGTCCGGCCTGGACGTGTCGGCGTTGACGATGCGCAAAAAACGATCGCCGTCGATCTCGTATTCGAAGTCGCGCAGCAAACCGTCGACCGTGCGCACGAGCTTGTAGGGCTGATCGGCACGGAGATGCCGGGGATCGAATACGGCTCGCGCCGCCGCGACTGCGGACGTGACGAGTTGATCCTGAAGATGATTGGCGCGAAGCAGGCTGTCGAGCGTCGCCGCGCGCGGTACGGTCGCGCTGATGACTTCGATCTCGACAGGCAACCGGACGTCCGCCATCGTTCGCCGCACCGGCGGTGCCTCCGGACCGCCGCACGAACCGGCGGTCAGGGCGACGACCGCCACGAGTGGGATGAGCCGAAGGCTTGGCAAGACTTCGGCAGTTTACCGCAGGTTTGCGGGCGTGTGGCTCAACCGTTCGCCCGAAACCCAGATGCCCCAGCGGTGCGTGCGCGCGCTGTAAAACGCCACGCGCCGCCCGTCCCTGGACCATGCGAACGCCTCAGCCGTCGGGTCATCGAGCACCCGCCGCGCCGATCCAGTCGTGACGTCGAGAACCGAGGCGCCCTCTCCGGGCACTGAATAGATGATCCGGCGGCCGTCCGGCGACACGACGAGATCGCCAACCCCACGGTCGTCTGGCGGCAGGGCGATCGTGCGCCGTGTGCCAGCGACGGTGTCGAGCACCACGATGCCGCCGCCATGGCTGCAGGCGAGCTGGCGACCGTCGGGGAACCACGACGCTCCGCGTGGATGGCCGCTCTCGAAGGCGCTCGCCCGCCGCTCCTGCGCAGATCCGGCGTGGGCGATCCAAACGTTCCAGACATCCTGGTTGCCTGGCTCGGACTTGACGTACGAAAGCCGGCGTCCATCCGGCGACCAGTTCGGAAACGCCGCGAAACCGTCGCCGCTGATCCTCCGAACGTGGCGCCCGTCGGGATCGGCGATGAAGACCGCGCGTGTGCCGTCGCGATCCGAATCGAAGGCGAGCTCGGTCCCGTCGGGTGAGAGCCGCGCGTCTGCGTTGCGCGCGCTGTCGTTTTCGACGCGCGTGATCTTGAGCAGCGCGCCGGCGGCGCCGTCGCGCACGAATGTCGCGGCGCCCGGATTATCCAAGGCCGGCGCGTAGGCCGCGGGTTCGATGGCGATCTGGCCTGCCGTCGCCGTCGCCGCGTTCGTGAGGGCCCGCTCGGCGACGGTGTCCGTCGCCGCGCGCATCGGATTCGCCGCGACCGGCTGCTCCGTCGGGCCGGCGCTTGATTGCGCGGAATGCCGCCAGAACGCCGGGACGATCGCGATCGCCAGCGCTGCGGCCGCCGCCGCGGCGACCCACGGG
>JBOGIZ010000060.1:0-2867 GCA_050747805.1 Vicinamibacterales bacterium
GGATCAGGAGCGGATAGAAGCGGCTCCACTCGGTCTGCCTCGAGACAGCCCACAACAGCGCGGCGCCGACGAGATGCAGAACGGCCAGCAGCTTCTCCGACGCGAAGAACCGGTCGGCGATGATGCCCAGGAAGAACGGCGAGACGAGCGCCGCGATCGCCGTGGCGCCATATGCGAGGCCGATTTCCGCATCGGTGAAATGCAGAGTCTGGCCGAGGTACGTCCCCATCGTGACGAACCATGCCCCCCAGACGAAGTACTGGAGGAACATCATCGCGGAGAGTCTAATCTTGGTCATTTAGAGTGGCGCGTTCGCTCGCGGTCATTCGCGCGCTCCTGCCACATCGAATCGGAATCAGTGATCACTGCAGAATCCGGATCCGGATGTTGCGGAAGGCGATCCCGCCAGGTTCGTCGCCCTGCAGGCCGATGTGGCCCGATTTCGCCACGCCGTAGTCGGGATACGCCTTGAACTTGCTCGCGGCGACCTTCGCCTTCCACGCCGGACTCCACAGGTCGTACTCGAGCAGCCTCGCGCCGTTCAGCCAGTGCTCGACGTGCGCGCCGTTCACAATGATTCGCGTGGAGTTCCATTCTCCGGCCGGATGCACGTGGCCCACCGGCGACGGATAGAGCGCGTAGTCCGCACCCGCGCACGTCAGACGCGTCTTGTTGTCGGACGCCTTGATGTCGTCGAGGAGCTGATACTCGGGCGCGGTCCAGTAAATATGGTTGTACTCCGTCGTTCCGCGATAAAAGATGCCGCTGTTGCCCGCTTCGCTGATCTTCCAATCGAGGTCGAGTTCGAAATTCGCGAACTCGTCTTTCGTCATGATGTCGGGTGTCGGACGGTCTTTCGCGAGCGTGCCGTCGACGATGTGCCAGCCGGCGGAGACCGTGTCGGTCCTATAGCCGCGCCAGGCGTCCATCGAGGTGCCGTCGAAGAGCACGCGCCACGTACCGGTCGCGGCGGATGGCGAGGTGTTAGGGGCCTTCGTCGATCCGCAGGCGGCCGTGAACGCGAGCCCGCACAGAACGACCAGCCCGCGCCTCATCGGACTCATCGGGTTGTCAGCGCCTTCTCGCAGTACTCGAAACACCGCCGCACCTCCGCGACTGTATCGCCGCCTCTGTATTCGTATTCGATGTTCGCCGGAATATCCCAGTGCCGATCGCGCAGCCGCTGCAGCACGGCGACGATCGGGGTCGTCCCCTCGCCGAACGGCAGGTTGGCGACCGGATCGTTCAGCTTGCGGTCCTTCAGATGCAGCGACACGATGCGGCCGTGGTGCTGATCGAGAAACGCCAGTGGATCGTGGCCCGCCGCGACGAAATGGCCGATGTCCAAGTTGATGGCCATCCATTTCGATCGTCCGGCGAGGGCCTTCTCGAAATCATCGGGTCCGGAGAATTCGTTGGGATCCTTGTTCGGATGATTGTGAAAACCGACCGTGATCTTGTATTTCTGCGCGGCGGCGTCCACGCGCGGCACGACCGTCTGGTTCGAGGAGGCGGTGATGACGTTTACGCCGAGCGCCCTGGCCATCTCGAAGCCGCGCGCGATCTCTTCGTCGGTAAAGTCGTCGCGAAAGCTGATGTTGTAGGCAGTCAGCGTGATTCCGGCGGCATCGAACTTCTTTCGAACGCCGCGGAACTCGTCGAGCGGCATCGTCAGGCGCCACTGCCGCAGCGCGTCGCGGCTCTCGTGAGGCGTCCCTGACGTCCGCGACGGCTCGACGTGATCCTGCCAGAGCTCGCAGTACGTCAGGCCGATGTCCTTCATCGCCGCGATCGCCTGATCGAGCGGACGATCGCGAAAGCTGTAGCTCTGGTCGCCAATCCGCACGCCCGCGATCCGCGAATCGATGCGCGCCGCCTGCAGCCGCGCGAACGGCCACGCGGCCAGCCCTCCTGCGAGCGGCCATGCCGCGAGCCCCCTAACGACGAGCTGGTTCCACTCGCGGCGCGTGAGTCGCGGCATGCGCTGAAGGTATATCATGAGCCTCGTGAAAAGAGGGCCTATGAGCGACAAGGAATCGACCGGCGTCACGCGGCGCGAATTCATTGAAAAAACGGCGGCGACCGGCGCGGCGATCGCGATCGTGCCACGCCATGTCCTCGGCCGCGGCTACACGGCGCCGAGCGATCGTCTGAACATCGCGTCGGTCGGCATCGGCGGGATGGGCCACAACAATCTTCGCGCGGTCTCCAGCGAGAACATCGTCGCCGTGTGCGACGTGGACTGGGACTACGCGGGCAAGTCGCTCGACAACTACGCGAAGGAACTCCAGCGCAGGCAACATCCACAGCCTCGCCGTGACGCCGACCGGCCGCCGTCGCACGAGGAGATTGAGGCGAAGAACGATCCGGCGCGGCAGGACGTCTCAACCGACACGCTGCAGCGCCTCGTCGAGGAGCAGATCCCGAAGATCAAACGCTACACCGATTACCGCGAGCTTCTCGACCAGCAGAAAGATCTCGACGCCGTGATCGTCGCCACCCCGGATCACATGCACGCCGTGATCGCGTCCGCCGCGATGCAGCTCGGGAAGCACGTCTACGTGCAGAAGCCGCTGACGTGGTCGGTCGAAGAAGCGCGCCGCCTTGCCGCGCTCGCGAAGGAGAAGAAGGTCGCGACGCAGATGGGCAATCAGGGCCACTCGCACGCCGAATCGCGCATGACGGTCGAATATATCGAGGAAGGCGCGATCGGCGACGTCCGCGAAGTGCACGTATGGACGAACCGCCCGCTCGGCTACTGGCCGCAGGGCCTGCCCACGCCGAAGCCGCTGACGCCCAACGCGAACGGCCGGCCGCTTCCGTGGAACGGCCCGGGTGTTGAAAAGCGCCTCGCGGCGGCGATGTAC
>JBOGIZ010000061.1:0-1820 GCA_050747805.1 Vicinamibacterales bacterium
GGCAAGGGCGTCACCCGATCTACGACGCCGCGTATCGATCCAACACCCGCCGAACCGACGATCACCAGCATCACTGGCGCACCGCCAATTGCCACCCCCATTCAACAACTGAGCGTTCCGACGGTCGCAACGCTCGACGGTGACGGATCCGTGGAACGGCCGCCCGTCGAGGATCATGAGACCGTCGTAGATCGGGTGACGCCCTTGCCCGACAACCCCGAGCAGGACGATGCGCTCGTTCGGCGGGTGTTGGATCGATACGCGGCGGCCTACAGCCAGCTTGACGCCGAGGCCGCGCAGCAGGTCTGGCCGGGCGTGAACCGCACGGCGCTTGCCCGCGCCTTCGACGACCTGCAATCGCAGCAGGTGTCGCTCGGATCGTGCCGCATCGATGTACAGGGCGACGCCGCTCGCGCGGCGTGCGCCGGTATGGCGACGTGGTCTCCGAAAATCGGCGACCGGACCCTCCATACGGAGTCGCGTCGTTGGAATTTCGAGCTGGCCAAGAGCGGGCCCGCGTGGCAAATCGTCAGCGCGCAGGTCGGGCTTCCGCGGTGATCGTGGCGCTCCTCAGAAGAGATAGTCCACCGCGACTGTTGGCGTAAACGGCGCGGTCAATCCCCCGCTGCCAATCCGCCACAGCACCTGGCCGGTCAGCACCAAGGTCGAGTGCATGTTCCACTTCACGCCCGTGACCCCGCTCGAGAGCGTGGGGGTCACATCGCCTGGCACAAGTCGAAGCGTCTCGACGCCCGGAATCGTCGGGTGCGGCGCCGACACGGCGACGATCTCTCGCAGATCGGTCAGTCGCCGCGCGAGCAGTTCGCCGGCAATCGTCACGTGCGGCGACGCAGCAAACGTGATGGCGCCCGAGCCGCCGAATTCCGCCGACGCGCCTCCGCGCACGAGATCGGCGTTGGCATGAACGCCAATCCGGCCGTGCTCCTGCGACACAATCCCGAGCACGCGGACCGCCGCGCTTCCGGCGCCAAGCAGATTGGCGTCATTGCCGGTTGGCAGGCGCACCTCGACCGCGGCCGCAACGGACGTGTCGCCCGCGCTCACGAGCCGGTACTTCGCCCGCAGCGCGGTGTCGGCAATGCCGCTGGCGTTGGCCTGCCCCGTCGCCTGCACGAATGTCTGTCCACGATAGACGTTGATGCGCGATCCCTCCACGTGCAGATCGACAAACGGCACAGCGGCGCCGACCTCGAGCCGATCGGTTACGCCGTAACTGCCAAACAGCGTGAGCGTGCGCGCACTGATCTTCAATGTGAGCGACTCCGTGTCAAACGGCGCGGCCTCGTCCGTGAACTGGTTGGCGGTCGTGATGAGCGTGCCCTGGGTGAGGTTCAGGCCGTCCAGCCGGTCGTACCCAGTGGCAGTGGCCGACGCGCCGAACGACGCGCGTCCGCGGCCGCTCGTGGTGGCGCGCTCGACGTAGAAGGTCCCAAACGTATCGCTGACTCTGGTCATCGTCCCCAGATCGGGATCGAGGCGATACACGAATCCACTCGACGAGGTGGCGATAGGTGTCGACGCGAGATTCACGAGCAGCGAGCGCACGATCGTGTCCCGTGTCGCCGCGGCGGCGGCCTGATCCTTTTGGAAATCGCCGGTCGGCACGGACTGATTCGTCACCAGAAACGAGATGACATCGATGGGCGTCTGCTGCGCGAATGCGATGGACGCGATTGTCGAGAGCGCCGTCGTCAATGTCAGCAATTTCGCGAGATTGATTCTCACTTGCCGGCTTTCTTGAACGCGACCGTATCGGCCGCCACCGTGCCGTCCGACCCGATCGTCCCATGAACTTCCAC
>JBOGIZ010000062.1:0-5161 GCA_050747805.1 Vicinamibacterales bacterium
CTCGTCTACCGTGTACGGCTGCACGTCGAACGTGATCGGCGTGTGGATGACGTAGTGGTTGTAGATGTCGGCGAGCGCCGGGAGATCGTCGAGAACGGCCGGGCGGACGGTCGGCATGGCGAAGGATACACGATGTTTGCCGCGCGGGCGCCGACGAACGGCCGGTCGAACGAGCGTCGACCGGCCGTTTCCTTTTTCACTGGATCGAGCAGCCGCCCTTGGGTGGCGGACCCACGGGCTCGTGACTCGACGAGGGACCGTTGACGATCACGGTGACGGGCTGCGACGCAATCCCGTTCGCCACGACCTGCAGATAGCTTGGTCCCGGATCGGCCGACGAGGGCATGTCGAACGAGGTCGACACGATCGCGCTGCCCGTCGCGACCGCCATGGTGCTGTGATCGTGCGTGCGCGCATACGTCACGCGGCAGCTCACATGGTTCGTGAGGCGCACAAGCGGATAGTTCGTCGCGGCGGATTCGTCGTCGCCGTAATTGTTTCCCTCAGACAGTCCGTTGAACTGGGTGCCCGACACGGTGTAGCTCTGTCCGGGCTTCACGTGCTTCGGATACTCGGTGACGGTGGGTGCCCACGACGGATTGGGCCCGCCGGTCGAGTTGTACAGTTCGGCATCGTTGTTGTCGTACGTCACGAGCGTCTGCCCGCTCGGAAGCATCAGCAGACGATCCCAGAACGAGCTGATGTACGGCCCGAACGATGGGCGCGGCACCGGATTCAGGTTCGTACCGTCAAATTCGTAGAAGTAATCGTCGATGTTGTAGCAGCCCGGACTCGCGCCGGTCAGGACGTTGCCGTTCGTCAGCAGGATGCCGACGCCGTCGCACACGTCGAGCTGCTGTCCGTTGGCGGGACTCGGGGGGAAGCTCGGTGCTGGCAGCCACGTGCCCGTGTCGAACAGGGTCGTCGGCGGAACGTAGACAGCGTTCGCGCCCGTGGCGCCGACGGCGAAAACGGTGCCGTCGGGACGAAGCACCTGCGGTCCCATCTCGCTGCCGCGGTTCAACGCGACCGGATAGGGCGTGACGCCGGCGCTGACCTACTGGCCGTCGGACGATCCTGTCAGCCACGGCGGAAGAAACCGCTCGGCGTTTGGCACGTTCCGGCCCACGTCAACCGTGAAGATGCTCCCGTCGGGGAGCAGGGTCCAGTTCTCCTCGCCGTTGCCGCCGATCTTGCCGGTCGGCGCGTAGACCGTCCACGTCAGCGTGGCGGGGTCGAGTGCGGCCACCTGTCCGCCTGGCGTGCCTGAGTTGTGCGCGAGCAGGAGCTTGCCGTTCGGCGCGACGTTGCACGACGCATCGCCAATATGCGACCACGGGAGGCCCGTCGTCAGGTCTGTCGGCGGCACGAGCGTGCTCCACGAGTCATGGACGGGATCGTAGATCGCACCCAGGTTCGTTTCGGTGCCTTTCGCGTTGCCGTTCGCGTCGTACGTGTACTCGCCGCCGAGCACGACGACGCGGCCGTCGGCAAGCACGGCAGAGCAATAGTCGTAGGGCGCGTAGCCGTTCGGCATCGCCGCGACCTGCTTCCAGGTGCCGTTGAAGTAATTGCCGTACGAGTCGGGCGTCAGCGTCCACCAGTTTGGCGTGCCGTAGTCCTGAGCCAGGACGCGGCCGTCCGTCAGAAGAAGAGCGGTGTCGGGATAGAACGGCGTGGGGCCGGGAAGCGGCTGCCATGGCCCGTTGGGACTGACGGTGAATCCGTCGTCGCTGAGAAACGTCGTGCTGGGGGGAGATTGCGCATGATTGGTGGCGACCCAGAACGTCGAGATCGCCATGGCGATGAGCAGTGCCTTGAACAATCGCATCGGAGCCCTCCTTCGCGAAAGCCTCTCCTGTACTACGCGCGCGTCGAGTTGTTCAACACCAAAAATTGGATGAGTTGCCAAACAGACACATCCTGACGGAAGGAGTCCGCGCAGATTTTGCGCGAATGCGCGAAGCTCTTCAGCGCTCGGACAGAACAACGATGGACTGGCGGCAGAGCCGTTGGACCGCCAACATGTGCACGTGCCGATCGTAAGATCAGGACGTGCGGAACGCCGCGGCACTCCTCGCACGATCAAGATGACCGTCGACTCGGCCTGTTGTCCGGATCCGGATGGCTAAAGGGCCAATCGCCAGTCGAGAATCAACCAATCGGCCATCGGCAATCCGTCGATCGGCAACCGCCAATCGCCAATCCGTCGATCGGCAATCGCCAATCGGCAATCGGCAATCGATTTGCCCGGCATTCAGACTGTAGTACAATCTGTACTAGGGAGAAGACCTTTGCCGACCAGTGTGAGACTCGATCGCGTGACCGAAGCGGCGCTCGAGCGGATCGCGCGAGCCGCCGGACGGTCGAAGTCGTGGGTGGTGCGGGAGGCCGTGGCCGCCTACGCCGCTACCTCCCCGCACGCACGGGCGCCTTACGAGCTGATCGCGCCGTTTGTGGGCGCCGGCGATACCGGTCTGACCGGAGCGTCGGAGCGCACGGGCGAAGCCTTCGCGGCGCTGCTCGGCAAGAGGCCGCGTGCCGGCCGTTCTCGTTGACGCCGGCCCACTCATAGCGCTGATCGAGCCGACCGATCGCCACCACCGCCGTGCCGTGGCGACGCTGAAGACGCTGCGGGGGCCCCTCGTGACGGTCTGGCCGGCGTTTACCGAAGCGATGTACCTGCTGCGCGACTCGGCGCGATCCCAGGAGGCCCTCTGGGGCATCGTCTCGTCGGGCGCGCTCGATTTCGCGGCGCTCGGCAGCGGTGATGTGCCGCGGCTGAGCGCGTTGATGCGGCACTACCGCGACCAGCCGATGGATCTGGCTGATGCCGCGCTTGTGCACGTCGCCGAACGCGAAGGCATTGCCCATGTCTTCACGTTCGACCGCCGGCATTTCGCGGTCTATCGCCTGCACGGACGGCGCGCCTTCGCCGTCCTGCCCTGACGCGGCGCGGCACGCGCATCATCTGATGTCAAACACGATGACGCGCCCCGCGGTTTGGCCGTTGGGCAGGCGACAGTCGACGGCGAGCTCGTACTGTCCCGGTGTGAGATTCAACGGTTTCAGCGGAAGCGTCGCGTCGAAGACCGCTGCCTGAAGTCCGCTATCATTCGCGCCGGCCGCGAGCGGCGCCGCCTGGTGCCGCGACACTCCGGCGCCCGTCACGGTGAGCGTGACCGTTGGCTGATCCGAACCCTTCCAGAACACGCGCCCGAAGATGCGCAAGGTCTCATCGCGTGAGAAGACGCGCCCAAGCGTCGGTTGAAACGGCACGAGCGCTGCGATGAGCGGTGCATTCATCGCCGGTTCATGCGCAGAGGAGTCCAGCCCTAACACGACGCCGCTCATCTGCAATCGGGAACTCGACAGCTTCGGCACATCAACCAGCATCTGACTGGTGCCGGCGGTGCCGAGCGCGCGACTCGCGACGCCCACGCGCAAGGTGAGCGGCTGCGACGGCAGATCGACCGCGTCGTTCATGACGAATGTGAGCGGTCCCGATGGCGGCGCCGCCCCGGAGACCCTCATCTCGCGTTTGGATTCCGCCTTGATCTTGCCGTCGGGATCGAAGGCAACGATGCCGAGATCGATCGTGTCGTCAATCGTGTGCGTTCCGTCCGCAGGCTGCGGATACGACATTTCGACCGTCACGGCCGTTGCGATCCCCTTGGCTCCGACGTTCAACGGCGCGGCAAAGACCCGAATCGGAAGGCCGGACACGTCGACGCCTGATTTCATCGCCGCATCGAGCGCGACCGCCGTCGTCGCCGCGGCGTGTCCGGCCAGCGGGGCGACGTATCCCTGTCGCGCGCGCACGCGCATGCCGGGCCGGCTGACGTGCACCTTCAGCTCATGGAACTTGCCGTCCGACACGAGCGGGTCAGGATAGTAGCCGAGCAGGTAATAGCTGCCGTTTTCGCCGACGATCTCGTTGACGGCGCGTTTGAGGTCCGACATGTTGGTGAACGCGCGGCCGCCCGTGTTGATCGCGACGGTCGACATGTAGTCCTGCTGGATCTTGATATTCGCGCCGATCCGCGCACGAATGCCGAAGTTGTGAATGACGCTGATACCGCCGCGGACGGCTTCTTCAGGCGTCACGGCTCCCCGCGGATCCAACGTGTAGATCGGCACGTCGGCGCGACGCGCGGCGTCGAACGCGTCGAGCAGATCATCGTGAAAATCCTGGCTGTAATTCGGGTCGAACGTGCTGCCAAACGGTTTCAGCGTCGTACCACCGCTGACATACACAATCGCGCGGCGCGCGTGTCCGGAACCGGCGAGCGCCGTCGCGGTGTTCTTCAGGACGAAGGCCACCGACCGCGCGTAGTTGACCCGGAAGCCGGCGGCGTGAGTCTCGATCAAGCCGGACGATGCCGAAGAGGCGGCCGGTTGCTGCGCGAGGGCGTCCAGCCCGAAGCCCATCGCGTCCCGCACGTGCGCGATCGCATTGCGCAGGCGTTCCGTATTGCGCGTGACGTTCACGCTGAGATTCGAGTGCTGCACGAACACAATCGCCACATCGTCATCCGGCGACAGCGACGCGATGAAATCCGTCAGGACGCGTTTGAGCGGAATAATGTCGGATTCGATGAGATGCAGGTCGTCGATGACGAGCGCGAAAAGACGGCTGTCAGGCGTCGGCGCGACGTTGGTCGCGACATCCGGCTCGGGTTCGACGACGTCCGCGTCGATGGCGCGATGCGCGACCGGGATCGAGACGAAGCGGAAATCCGCGATCGTCTGCGGCCGTCCATTCTCGGTGATCTGGAATTCGTCTTTTCGGAGATCAGTGACCGGCCGGTCGCCGCGATCGGTGACAACGACGTCGACCGGGACGTACTCGACGCCAGAGCGGAACGTCGGCTGACGCGCCGCGACCCCGAAGGCGGCGCTTGCCACCAACCCGACAACGACCAGCGAGGCGCGAATGTGCCGCATCGGCCTACTGCCTCGCGAATCCTACTCCTTCATTCCTCCTGTTCACAATCGGCCGCCCGTTCATACGCACGCGCCCGGCAGCGCCCGAAACGAGCCCCAAAAGAAAAGCCGGCCGGAAGCACCCTCCCGGCCGGCCCAATCGGATCCAAAGACCCATCAATCGGCAACCGCCAATCGACAACCCGTCAATCGCCAATCGACAATCCGTCGATCG
>JBOGIZ010000063.1:0-9237 GCA_050747805.1 Vicinamibacterales bacterium
CGCGACGTTGAAGTTTTTGCCACCTGCCCCCTTCAGAGCGATCAGTAGCGCCGAGCGCGGCAGTGCCGTCGTTCTTCCGCACAACGCTCCTCAACACACAGTGACCCGCCGCTGACCTCTGAGGTGACCGTGCACTGTTTTGGGCCGGTCGATGTGTCGCCGTTCCAGAGTTCTTACCGGAAGGCGCGGGCTGACGCCGGGCAAAGATGGATGGCCCGGCACGTGCCTCGGTAAGGGCCCTTTGTGACGTCACGACTTGGCGCTGACTGACGCGCTCTCACTCCGCGCGCAGCGCAACGAGCGGATCGACCCGTGACGCACGGCGCGCCGGTAGATAGCCGGCCGCCGCGGCGAGCACGATCATGAAGATCGACGCGCCAATCAGCGTCGCCGGATCGCGTGCGTCGAGTCCGAAGAGAAGACTCGCGAGAATGTTCGTGCCAGCCAGCGCGAGCGGGACGCCGACGCCGAGCCCGAGTGCGGCGAGCAGGAGCGACTCGCGCAGGACCATCCACTGCACGCGCCCGCGCGCCGCCCCAAGTGCCATCCGCAGTCCGATTTCCGGCGTCCGGCGGACAACGCCGTACGCCAGCAGTCCGTAGAGGCCGATCGCGGAGAGGAGCAGCGCAATCATGCCGAGCAGCGTCGCCAGACGCGCGAACAGCCTCTCCTGCCGCAGCGAAGCCGCAATCTGCTCCTGCTGGCTGACCATGCCGTACACCGGCATCGTCGGATCGATCGCCCGGACGATTTGGCGGACCGTCGAGGCGAGCGCCGACGGCGGCCCCGCCGTCCGCAATTCGAATGTGGGCGATCCCTTCAAGCCGGGCGCCTGACGGTAATAGACGTACATCGTCGGCGGCTTCTCGTCCCGTACCGACCCGTACTTTGCGTCGTCGACGACGCCGACAATCGTGTACAGCGCCGGCCTGGTCGCTCGAACCGTCCCGCGGTAGAACTGGCGGCCGACGACGTCGTCAGTCTTATACAACTGCCGTGCGAGCCGGCTGTTGATGATCGCGGCAGGCGCGCCGGTCGCGTCGGCCTTTGTGAACGCCCTGCCGCGAAGCACGTGCATGCCGAACGTGTCGAAGAACGTGGTGTCTATCACAAGTATCCAGGCTTCGTGGGTCTTCTGGTACACGCGAAATCCGCTGCCGGGCGGGGGCGCGGCTTCCTCAGGGCGTCGCGCGGATGCGATCGTCGCGGAATTGGCGATGAGCACATGGTTCGAGAGCGATGCGGACTTGACTCCCGGCGTAGCGCGGAGACGATCCAGAAGCCCGGCGTATAACGCCGTGGCGCGATCTCCCTCGTAGCCGTTCAGGCTTGGATCGATTTTGAACACCAGCAGGTTGGAGGGATCGAATCCGAGATCTTCGCGCTGAAGATTGCGAAGCGATCGGACGAGCAGCCCGGCGCTCGCGACGAGCAGGAGCGCCAACGCGATCTGCGCGACCATGAGTGCGCCGGTGAGCCTCCCGCGCCGTCGTTCGACGATCGCGGCACGGCCGGTGTCCTGCAACCCCGCATTGATGTTTACGTGGGCAGTGCGCAACGCGGGTCCCAGGCCGAACAGAACCGCGGAAGTGCACGCGATACCTGCGACGAACAGCAGCACACGCGAGTCCACGGACGTCACGATCTGTGTGAACTGCGGGTCGCCGCCGAGCGCAGGCGCAAGCGCGGCACTGAGCCAATGCGCGACCGCGACACCGAACGCGGCGCCAGCGCAGGCGATGAGCATCGCTTCGGTGAATAGCTGTCTGACGATGCGGCCGCGCGGCGCACCGATCGCGACGCGCAGAGACACCTCGCGCGCCCGCCCCCGTCCGCGCGCGAGGAGAAGCCCGGCGACGTTTGCACAGGCCACGAGCAGCACGATGATCGTGACCAAAGCCATGGTCTCGAGCGGCTCCTGCATGTCCTGGCGGTCCTCGACCTGCCCGCGTCCTCCATGGAGGAGCTCGATGCGTGGAAGGTCCTTGGCCGCCAGTTGTGGCTTCGCGGCGGCGACGGTCCGCTTCAGTAGCAGGTCGAGCGCGTTGCGGGCCTCGTCTGGCCTGGCACCGGGCTTCAAACGCCCCATAGTCAGGACCCACCAGAAATTGGGATTGAGCGGCGGATCGTCGTTCGGTACGACGCGCGCCTTCAAGGCCAGTGGCACGTACAGGCCTGGATTCGTGCCTACCTGCCCCGTGCCGTGGAACGCCGCGGGAAGCACGCCTACGATCGTGAACGGAACCGCGTTGATCAGAATCGACCGACCGATTACCGCGCCGCCATCGAAGTGCCGCTTCCACACGTCGTCGCTGATCACGGCCGCCGCGGGCGCGTCAGGCTTGTCGTCCATCGGCGAGAGCGCGCGGCCGGCCGCCATGCCGACGCCGAGCACGCTGAAATAGTTGCCCGACACGGCGTGCGCGGTTTCCAGCTCCGCCCGATGGTCGACCACGAGGTTCACGGTGTAGAGATCCGCGAAGCCGAGGACCGTCATGAACCGCGATGCTTCGGATTGAAACGCGTCGTACGCGGCATACGAGAACGATGTGCTCGCCAGGTGGCCATCGGCCTCGTCTCCCCATCCGTTGAGGGATGAGTACGGCGGAACGGGTCCGGAGGTCCATTTGATTTCGAAAAGCGAAGACGGATCCGGCACAGGCATGGACCGCAGCAGGACGGTGTTGGCCAGGCTGAAGACGGCAGCGGTGGCTCCAATGCCGATGCCCAGCGACAGGACCGCGCTCAGCGTGAACACTGGCGACTTCAGTAAGAGCCGCACCCCGTAGCGGATGTCCTGCGCGATGGTCTCGAGGCCGGCGAAGCCCCAGATCCCGCGCGACTGCTCGCGCAGCCGAAGCGAATTCCCGATCTGCACTGAAGCGCGGCGCCGGGCTTCGTCAGGAGGCACTCCGTCGCTCATGAGCCGGTCGGCGGTCCACTCGTGGTGCTGCGCCAGTTCCTCGCGCAGGTCGTCATCGAGTCGATCGCGCCGGAGCCACGCGACCAGGTGCCTGAATAGCTTCATCGCTTCCTCTACCAATCGATTGAACGTTGCAATTGAGCCATTGACGCCTGCGGTTTACTCCGCGCGCAGCGCCGCGACGGGATCGATCCGCACGGCACGGAAAGCCGGAATGACAGCCGCGATGACAGAGACGAGCAGAAGCGCGCTCGCGACCCCGGCGAAGACGCTCGCGTCGAGCGTGCTGACTTCGAAGAGCATGCTGTGAAGGAGCCGCGTGAGCGCTGTCGCTGCCAGCAGACCCAGTCCCACACCTGTCACGGCCGGTCCCAGTCCTTGCCGCAGGACCAGGAGCACCACCGCGCCGCGGCCGGCGCCCAGCGCGACGCGCACACCAAACTCGTGCGTCCGCTGCGCGACGAGATAGGCCGTGACCGCATAGAGCCCGAATGTCGCCAGCGTGAACGCGAGCGCCGCGAATCCGCCAAACAGCAGCGCGTCGAATTGCCGGGACGCTCCAGCCTCGTCGATGAGTTGGCGCGCCGTCGCGATGTGGACGACCGGCAATTCGGGATCCACGTTCGCGACCGCCTTCCGGAGCGCCGGCGCCAGCGACGCCGGGTCGATCCCGCTTCGGGCGCGGAGGCCGATGTCGGCCGCGTACGCCGGGTCCTCCGGATCCGCGCATTCGAAGACCGTCGGCAACGGCAGCGCGTTCGTCTGAATGTCACGGACGTCGGCCGACACGCCGATTATCGTGAACGTCCCTTCACGTCCGAGCGTCAGCGTCTGCCCAAGGGCGGAGCGTCCGGCGAAGGCCAGGCGCTCCATGGTGGCGTTGATGACGGCCGGCTTTGTCCCGGCTGGTTCCCGGTCTTTGCATTCGCGGCCGCTCGTGATCGGGATGCCGAAGGTGCGAAAGTTCGCCGCTCCAACTTCAGTGCCGGCAATCTGGGTTGATTCGCCACCGGGACTCGTCTTCGATCCAGGCGACCACGGCATCGTGAACGACATAGGGTTCCAGTCGCCCGGAATCGCGGCGGATTCCACGCCAGGCAGCGCGCGCACGCGCTCGAGCACATCGCCGAAGAACGCGCGGCGCGCGCCGGCATCGGCGTACCGCGAACGCGGGAGCTGAACCGAGGCCGTGAGAACTCCGTCGGCGCGAAAGCCGGGATCGATGGCGTCAAAGCGGATGAGACTCTTGACGAGCAGCGACGCGCCGATGATGACCACGACCGCCGCGGCGAGTTCGACCGTGACCAGCCCGCGCCGCAGAACGCCATCCATGCCGATCCGTGCTCGTCCACCGCCGATCTTCAGCCGATCATTCGGATCGCTCAGACCGCCCGACAATGCCGGTGCGACCCCGAACAACAGCCCCACCGCGATGGTGATACCAAGGAGGAAGCCCAGCACCGTAAGGTTCACCGCGATCCCCGGGATGCGTGTGAGGGCCGCCGGACCAACTCTGTGGAACGCATGAAGAGCTTCGTACACGATCGCGAGTGCGGGCAGACCGCCGAGCAACGCGATGAGAACGCTCTCAATCAGGAGCTGCCGGGTGATCCGTCCACGGCTCGCGCCCAGGGCGGCGCGCAGCGCCAATTCCGGCCGGCGTACGGCGCCGCGTGCCAGCAGGAGGTTCGCGACGTTGGCGCATCCGATAAGCAGGACGCAGACGACGGCGGCCAGCAGCAGGACGATTGGGCCGCGCAAGTCGCCATACAGTCGATCGTGAAGCGGCATCACGTAGATATCGCCACGATGAATGAACGCCGGGAGATCGTGCGCGCGCGATTCCCTGAGCTGCACCAGCTCGTTGCGCGCGGTCTCCATCGGGACGCCGCGCCGAAGGCGTCCAATGAAGTCGACGAAGAAAATGCCTCCGCCGCCAAACGTCCTCGGGAGGAGCGGCAGCCAGAACTCGCTCTGATTCGGGAATTGAAACTCCTCGGGTATCACTCCGACCACTGGGTAGCGGCGATCGTCGAGGGTGACTGTTTGGCCGAGGATGTCCGGATTTCGGCCGAACGCGCGGTTCCACAGCGAGTCGCTCACGACGATGGCCGCCGGGCCTCCAGTCTGCATCTCTGACGTGACAAACGAGCGGCCGAGCGCAGGCTGGACGCGCATGACGTCGAAAAACTCTTCAGAGACGCGCGCGCCCAGGACGCGCTCGGGCTCGGCGCCGCCCATGAGCCCGGCGTACGTCGTGTTGTACGAGGCGAAGGACTCGAAGGCGTGAACATGGCTTGTCATCGCGATCCGCGCAGTGGATTCGTCGATCATCGCCGTGTCTCTTCCGTTCCTCGGAACCGAGATCGACATGATGCGACTCGACTCCGGGTATGGCAGCGGACGCCACACCACGGCGTTCGCGACGGCGAAGAGCGCGCTGGTCGCGCCGATCGTCAGGCCAAGCGTCGCGACCGTGGCGAGTGTGAACAGCGGCGCACGCCGCAGCAGCCGCAACCCGTAGCGGACGTCCTGCGCGATCGTGTCGAGCGCGGCGAAGCCCCAGATCCCGCGCGACTGCTCTCGCAGCCGGAGCGGATTGCCGATCTGCACCGCCGCCTGCCGCCGCGCGTCGTCAGGTGACACCCCTTCCGCGATCAGGCGGTCGGCGGTCCACTCGCGGTGCTGCGCGAGCTCCTCGCGCAGTTCGTCGTCGAGTCGATCGCGCCGGAGCCACGCCAGGAGATGACGGACGATGTTCATGATCGCCCCCTAGATGATCGATGGAGGGTTACGCCGGCCGCATGACCCGCGCGATCGCGGCAATCAGCCGGTCGAAGCTCGACTCGGCGTGGCCGAGCGCCTTGCGTCCGGCGCGCGTGAGCCGGTAATACCGCGCGCGCCGATTGTTGGCCGAGTGGCCCCATTCCGACTGCACCAGACCCTGCAGCTGCAAGCGCTGCAGCGCCGGATAGAGCGATCCCTCTTCAACGTGGAGCACTTCGTCCGAGACCTGCCGGATGTGCTGCGCGATGCCGTACCCGTGCATGACGCCGATCGACAGCGTCTTGAGGATCAGCATGTCGAGCGTACCGGGCAGCAGTTCCTGACGGTCGCGGGCTGAGCGCGGTCCCATAGATGGTCTATGGAGACTACGCCGGCACGTGCGTCGCAGTCAAGTTCGAAGACGGTGTCGAGCGGTCGCCCCGGAGCGTTGCGCCGGCGGGAAGGCGCGATTCCGAAAGAAACGCTCGGCCACTGCCCCGCTCGCTTACAGGCGCGAGAATGACGTGGCCGGCTACTTGGCGCAGTCGGGCCGCTTCAGCTCGACGCGTCGATTCTTGAAACGATTGGCGTCCGAATCGTTCGGGACAAGTGGCACCGTGTCGCCATACCCCTTCGCCATAAGGCGCGAGGCGCCGACGCCATGAGCGACCAGCCACGCCTTGACGGCCTGTGCGCGGCGCGTCGAGAGGTCCATGTTGTAGGCGGCCGCGCCGACATTATCCGTGTGCCCGCCGATTTCTACCGCCAGTGAAGCATCCGCCGTAAAGAGACCGAGGATCTGCCGCAGCACCGGTTCGGCGTCTTTCCGGATTGTCGCCTGGTTGAAATCGAAGTTGATGCCGTACAGCGCGACCGTGCAGTTGCGCGCCAGTTCGCTGCTGAGCGCGTCCTTCGTTTCCGCCGACGCCAGCGAGACCGTCGCATGGGCCTGGTTCGTTCCGGCAGTCCCTTTGACGATCACGGAGTAATGGCCCGCTTTCGCGGTTGCCGGCACCTGAATCGTCAGCGACACGTGCCCTTCCGCCGGAGGCACATCGACCGCACTGACGGAAAGGGTGCCCGGAAAATCGCCGCTCGTACCGAGAGCGACGTGTCCTTGCCACGCGCCGTTCGAGAAGACGCTCAGCGGCACGTTGAACGACTGGGCCTTGCCGGGCGTGAACGTGACCGTCTGGTCCGGAAGGATCACGAATCCAGCGCCGACCGAGCGCGAGCAAGGCAAGTCGGCGGGAACGGGCTGCATGTACTCGAGGCGCCGGATCATCTCGTGCGTGGCGATAGAGGCATCGTCATGATCGAGGCCCTCATAGACGATCAGGCCCTTGCCGTAGATCGCATACATCTCCTCGAAACCGTTCTTGGCGTCCGCGTTCGTGCCGAACAACTGACCGCACCAGTGGGGATCCTGGCTGATGACCGTGTTTGCATCGCCGAGATCGTTATTGGGGTTGGCGAGGTAGGACGTCGTATCGATGAAATGCTCGGCGTCACCCTTGTCATCGGAGCCGAGCGAGTTGCGCTCCACGACGATCAGATGATGTCCCCGCTCGCCTTTCGCGCCAGGATTGTCGGTGAGAAACGGATACGGCATGAAATCGTAGTGCGTCGCGTGTTCTGGATCGCCGCCGCATTCATCCGAATCCTGGACGAGCAGCTTGTGTCCGGCCTGGACCCAGTCCAGCAGCGCGTGCGTCTGCTGGGGGTTGAGCATGAACTGCGGCCGGCACAGTCCGTTCAGCACGACCGTGTCCTTGCCCGCCAGAAGCGCGGGCGTGAGCAGCGGGGCGCCGACGACGGTGAACGCGAAGCCTTTCAGCGACGCGGCCTGTTCAGCGTCGCCAAATGGATACGAAGCGCTCCAGTCGGTACCGTTGAGGACGAGTACAGCTCGTGGCCCGCTGCCGAGCGTCGTCGCCTTACAAAACGGCCACGCCGCGGGCGCGCCGGAGGCCGTCCGCAGGAACACCTGCATTTCACCATCACGCTCGCCCGCGAGGATCGTTCCCTCATCGTTGAGGACGAGCTGACCGTGGAGATCATTTCCCGCGTATGTCGCGACGTATGTCCAAGTTCGTCCTTCGAGCTTTCCGGGAAGGGCGGTTGAGAAGCGATCCTCCAGGCATTCGAGTCCGTTGACGCCGTCGGCGATGTGCGTCACCTCCAGACGCGCCGGAGAATCGTCCGCCGGTTTGGATCGGACGCCGCCGCCGTCATTCAGCTGACCCTCCATGACCCAGTAATCGCCGTCGACGCCGGGAGCCGCGGCGGGACGCGGCGCCAGGGTCCCATTGGCGACGACCTGTGCAATTGGCATCTCTCCTGTAGGCACGGTGGCCGTCACGCGAACCCACCGGGCGCGTACCCCGGACGCGCCCGAAACATCCTGCGGGTCGCCCGACTCGTCCGTGCTGTGCACGGTGCCGATGTCCCGAAAGCCCTCGGTCGCACTGGTTGTCGACACCGCGACAGTCGCGCTCGCCGCCGTCGTCCCTGCGTCTGCTGGATTGAGTGAAACCGCGATCCGCGAGAGCGTCGCCACGCCAGGCAATTCGTAGACAACCTGGATTGGGCCTTTCGTGCCTTCGGTCAGATTGCCGCCGTGGTCCGCGATGTCCTGGACATTCTGTATTGCCGGCGTGTACGAGCGCACGATCGCGCCGCTCTTAAACGACAGCAGATTCGGCACGGCGGCTGGCGTTGCCGTCGGCCGCGCGGCTTGCGGCCGTTCCATTCGGGCCGCGACGTAATGACCGCAGACGACGAGCACCGCCAGAGTCAGAGGCAGCGTGCAGCGGAGTTTGGACATGGCGTGATTCCAAGGTGAATCGGGGCAGAATGGGCCGTCATTCTACATCGGTCCCGCCAACATCGGGCCGGGTCGATCCTGACGTCTTGCGAAGTTGGAAGTTGGGAGTTGGCGCCCGTCAGAGATCCGCGAGCTCCTGCTCGATCCCTTCCGACATGCTGACGAATGCGCGATAGGCGCGCCCGAGCGCGCGTTGGCCCTCCGTGTCGATCAGATAGTGCTTCCGCCGGCGTCCGCCGCGGTGGGCCGAAGGGTCGCCGGTGTACGAGCAGATCATCTGCTTCGTCTCGAGACGGCCGAGTGTCATGTACACGGTGCCGACCGACGCGTCGCGTCCGGCGCGCTCTTGGATCTCCCGGCGGATCGACGCGCCGTACGCGCCGTTGCCCAGGCGCACGAGCGCGAGCAGCACGAGCATCTCGAACTCGCCGATGACCGGCGCGTAGTAATCCTGTATTTGTTTCACATCGTTAAGTATATATGGCAAGCTCGGCCGATTTTTGGGCTTGCGGCGCAGCCGCAGCCCGACGATAATCGGATTTTCGCCGGACGCGCGTGTTCGGCGCCGACGGTCTCGACGGTCCTGGACGAAAGGACACCAGCATGGGCTCCGCAGCATCGAACGACGCCATCCGCAACATCAACGAGTTCGGCATGTCGGTCCGCACGGCGGCGACATCGCACCGCAAAGCCGCCGACGAATTCGGCTCGCTCACATTCA
>JBOGIZ010000064.1:0-2694 GCA_050747805.1 Vicinamibacterales bacterium
CGCACGGCGCGTGCGGTAGGCGCCGCGCGTCATCGCGCAGGAACTCGCCTCGGCGCTTGGCGCCGTCCACGTCCAGGGCGTCTCGCGCGTCGACGCCGCGCCAAACGGATACCTCAACGTGTTTCTCGATCGCGCCTTCTGGCTGCGCCGATGGCTGGACGCTGGAACGAACGCGCCGCCGAGCCGGCCCGGCCCGGCGGCCGGAAAGGTGATCGTCGAGCACACGGCGATCAATCCGAACAAGGCCGCGCACATCGGCCACCTGCGAAACGCGGCGCTCGGCGATGCCTTCGGCCGATTGCTCCGCTTCCAGGGACGAGACGTCGAGATCCAGAACTATATCGACGACACCGGCGTGCAAGTGGCCGACGTGGTCGTCGGCTTCCGCGAGCTGGAGCGCCGCGATCTGCCCGCGGTCCGCGCGCTCGCCGATGCGGGCCGATTCGACTATTACTGCTGGGATCTTTACGCCCGCGTGACGGAGTGGTACGAAGCCGATAAGTCGCGGCTGCCGATCCGTACGACCGCGCTCCACGCCATCGAGCACGGCGGCAACGAGATCGCCGACATGGCGGCCTTCATCGCCGACCGCATCGTCCGCTGCCATCTGAAAACGATGCGGCGGATGAACGTCCGCTACGATCTGCTCTCCTGGGAAGGGGACATCCTGCGGCTGCATTTCTGGGCTCATGCGTTCGAGTTTCTGAAGAAGACAGGCGAGGTCTATCTGCAGAACGAAGGCAAGCTGGCGGGCTGCTGGGTCATGAGAATCGCAGAGGACGCGGAGCGGGCAGAGCAGGCAGAGGGCGCAGAGAGCGCGGACAATGCAGAGGGCGCGGAAGAACACAAAGAGGCGGAAGAACACAAAGAGAAAGTCATCGTGCGATCCGACGGAACCGTGACGTACGTCGGCAAGGACATCGCGTACCAGTTGTGGAAATTCGGGCTGCTGGGCCGCGACTTCCGGTATCGCGTGTTCGAGGAATCGGTGGGTGAACCGCCGCTCTGGTCCACGACCTCGGACGAGGCGACCGCGGCGAACGCGCCGGCGTTCGGCCGCGCGTCGATGGTGTGCAACGTGATCGACACGCGCCAGTCGTACCTGCAGAAGCTCTTGAAGCAGGCGTTGGCAGCGCTCGGATTTGTCCAGCAGGCGGAGCAGTCGATTCACTATGCGTACGACATGGTGGCGCTTTCACACGCGACCGCGCGCGAGCTGGGCTACGGCGTTGACGATGCGTCAGGGAAGCCGTTCGTCGAAGTCTCTGGACGCAAGGGCCTCGGCGTGAAGGCCGACGACCTGCTCGATCGTCTGCAGCGGCAGGCGGCGAGCGAGGTCGAGCGGCGCAATCCGTCGTTCCTGCCGGCAGACGTCGATCACGCCGCGCAGGCGATCGCCACGGCGGCCGTCCGCTACTTCATGGTCAAGTTTTCCCGCGGAAAGGTCATCGCGTTCGACATCGACGAGGCCTTGAGCTTCGAAGGCGAAAGCGGTCCGTACCTGCAGTATGCCGCGGTGCGCGCGAACAACATCTTCAACAAGCTCCGCGAGCGCGCGGGCATCGACGCCGCGGCGGTGGTATCGCAGGCGGCCTCGGCGGAGACGGGTCCGCTCACAACCGACGACGACTCGGACGAGCTGTGGGGCCTCGCGCTCGAAGCCGCGCGGCTCGACGAGATCGTCGAGCAGGCGGTGCGCACGCTGGAACTTTCGGTCGTCGCGAAGTACGCATTCGGACTCGCGCAGCAGTTCAACGCCTTCTACCATCGATTCCCGATTCTGAATGAGGAGCGCGAGCAGGTGCGCCTGTGGCGCGCCGCGGGGGTGGAATTCTATCGACGACAACTCACGCAGGCGCTCGGCCTGATGGGGTGCCGCGTGCCCGAGCGGATGTGAGTCGATGACGGAGACCCGCCACGCACCGGTGATCGGCATCACGCCGTGCACGCCGCTCGGCGATTACATCGAGTCGGTCCGGCGCGCGGGCGGCGAGCCGCTGCTGCTCCGCAACAGCGACGACCCTGTCGAGGTACTTCGGCGCATCGACGGCGTGCTGCTCACAGGCGGAGCCGACGTGGATCCTGAACTCTACGGCCAGCCGGCGCACCCGTCCACCGAGGTCGAGCCCGCGCGCGATCGATTCGAACTGCCGCTGACGCGTGCCGCCCTGGCCGAGAACATGCCGCTCCTCGCCATCTGCCGCGGCGTGCAGGTGTTGAATGTCGCGGGCGGCGGAACGCTCGTTCAGGATCTGCCGACCGAGTCGCCCTCGGAGTTGGAGCACGCGATCGACGTGCCCAACGACCACGTCGCCCACACGGTACGGGTGGCTCCCGGCACGCGCCTCGCCGTCGCGCTCGGCCGCGCGGCCGCGATCGAGGCCTGCCCCGTCAACAGCCGCCATCATCAAGCCGTCGATCGCGTCGCGCCCCAATTCATCGTATCGGCCTCCTCGTCAGATGGCATCGTCGAAGGAATCGAGCAGCCGGCCGCCCCGTTCTGCGTCGGCGTCCAGTGGCATCCAGAAAACTTCTGGCGCACGGGCGAATTCGATGGGCTGTTCTCGGAATTCGTCGCCGCCGCCCGGCGGACGATTGGCGTCAGGTCCGGAAACGGTTCGAATCGGCGGTCAGGTCTCGAAACGGACGCTGCGGGGCCCGACCCTGTTTAGTTTCATCCGAGGGGCGCCGCCC
>JBOGIZ010000065.1:0-6379 GCA_050747805.1 Vicinamibacterales bacterium
GCCACAGTGATCGCCGCCGCGGCTGCGATGGCGCTCTATTACGCCTGGTTCATTCCGACATATCGGCTCGAATTCGCGCGAATCGGACACGAAACTGCAACTGCCGCGGTCGCGGCCGGCAACCGGACGATCGGCGATCGCGCGAAGGCCGTTCCGTACTTCGTCGATTTCAGTTTCGGGATTCCGGTCCTGGCGCTATCTATTCTCGGGGCATTCGACATCCGGCGGCGACACATTGCCGATCGGCTCGCGTTGACACTCGCGGGCTGGATGGTCGGCTGCGGTCTCTTTCTGATCGTGGGCATCGTGACGCCTGTCGACATGCGCTATTACCTGGCGGCCATCCCCGCGATCGCGCTCCTGGCCGCTGCCGGTGCCGCGGCCGCCTGGAGACGCGACGTCCTGTGGCGCGCCGTGTCGATTGCCCTGCTGACCGGAACGGTGATCGTGGGCGTCGCGCGCTGGTGGGCCGCCCTGGGATAATCTGAGGGCATGGTGGCACTGAGCGATCGCATCACTCACGATATGGCGGACGCGATGAAGGCGCGCGACGCCGCGCGGCTGTCGGCGCTGCGCATGCTCAAGGCTGCGCTGATGAACAGCGCCGTGACGCGCGGACGCGAGCTCGAGGAAGCGGAAGCGCAGCAGGTGCTGGCATCGCTCATCAAGCAGCGCCGGGATTCGATCGAACAGTTCGCGGCGGCCGGACGCACCGACCTCGTCGACAAGGAATCCGCGGAGATTCGCGTGCTCGAGCACTATGCGCCGCCGGCCGTGAGCCCCGACGAACTGCAGCGCGCTGTCGATGCCGCGATCGCCGAAACCGGCGCGAGCAGCCCTAAAGATCTCGGCCGAGTGATGAAAGCCGTCCTCGCCGCGCTCGCCGGCCGAACCGCCGACGGCAAGATCGTAAGCGAGCTCGTCCGGAAGAAGCTTTCGGGATAGCGACGCTACACGAAAAAAGCCTCCGCCTTTCGGCGGAGGCTCCATGGAGGATGGATGAGAGGCTTGTGCGTTGCCTTTCATGAGAGTTAGACGAACCCTCCTCGAAAAAAGTTTGCTGTTCGAAGACGGGACGCACCTGTCCGGCACCGTACGCTGACCGATTTTGAAATCCCTCTTTCGAGTACATCCGACCGTGCTCCTCATGGCGAGCGCGCACATGATGGTGGACGGCTACGGCAACATCTACGCGCCGCTCCTGCCGCTGCTCATTCCGAAACTGAATCTCACGCTCTTCATGGCGGGCACGCTGACGATGCTGTTTCAGCTGGCTGCCTCGGTGGCTCAGCTCGGATTCGGCCATCTGGCCGACCATTGGCGGCCTCGAACGCTCATCATGCTGGGTCCCGTCGTGAGTGTGACGGTGCTCAGTCTCATCGGTCTGGCACCCAGCGTCGGCGTTCTGGCGATCGTGCTGATGGTCGGCGGACTCGGCGGCGCCGCATTCCATCCGCCGGCGGCGGCGCTGGCGCATCGATTGGGCGGCGATCGCCCGGGCCGTGCAATGTCGGTCCACATCGCCGGCGGCAACCTCGGCTTCGCGCTCGGCCCGCTGCTCTTCGCCCCGGCAGCGCAGTATCTGGGCCTTCAATGGACGCCGGCCCTCGCGATCCCGGGGTTGATTGTGGTCGCGTTTTTTCTGTCGCGTGTGCCGAACGTCACGCTGCATGACTCCGACGACGTGCGCCGCGGCGTCGGCGCGCTCGGGCCGCATGCGCGCACGCTTTCGTTTCTGTACGCGATCGTCGTACTGCGGACGCTCACCTCCCTCGCGTACGCGACCTATGTACCGGTGATGCTGACCGCGCGCGGACTTTCGCTGACCGAAGCGGGCGCGATCGTGTCGGCGTACCTTCTCGCGGGGGGCGCCGGAGGATTGCTCGGCGGTCCCGCCGCGGATCGCTATGGCGCGCGGCCCGTGATCGCGTGGTCGCTGGCGCTCTCGGCACCGCTGCTGATCGCCGCACCGTGGACGTCGGGTTGGACGTTCGCGATCCTGCTGGCGATTGGCGGATTCTTTCTCCAGGCCAGTCTTCCGGTGAACGTGATCGTCGGGCAAAGTCTGGTGCCCGAGAGTGCGGCAACCGTTTCCTCGCTGATGATGGGCTTCGGGTGGGGCACGGGCGGCGTGGCCGTCCCACTCATCGGCGCCCTCGCGGATCGCTTTGGCATCGCGCCGGCACTGACGGTTCTCGGACTGGTTCCCCTTGTTGGCGCGGCGCTCGCGATGCCCTTGCCAGCGCACGCGGGCCTCGCGCGGCGGGGCGGCGTGCGATCGCTGGAAGAACGGTGAGGGCCGACACCTGACCTTGAAATCGTGCCCAGCGCCGCGGGATCGGCCCGTTCTTTGCGTGGTACGATGACTGGACGTTTCGCCATGCCTCGCCGCCCGCGCAGTCCCAGCCTCTCGACGCTCGCGTATTCGTTCGGTCCTGGACCGATGACGCCCGCGGTGAAAATTCTGCTCTGGACGAACATCGGTATGTACGTCCTGACGCTGTTCTTCTCGCGCATCGCCGACTGGCTGGGTCTCGTGCCCAAGCTGGTCGTCACGAAGTATTTCCTGTGGCAGCCCGTCACGTACATGTTCCTGCACGCGCGGACGCCGACGCACATCCTGTTCAATATGCTCATCCTCTGGATGTTCGGGGTGGAGCTCGAGCGGATGTGGGGCACGAAGTATTTCGTCAAGTTCTACGCCGTGACGGGCATCGGCGCGGGCCTGACGACCATCCTCGTCTCGCTGCTTCCGTTTGCGGCGACACAGGCCACCTACGAGTCGAATACCATCGGCGCGTCCGGTGCCCTGTACGGCCTAATGCTCGCGTGGGCGATGTACTACACGAATCGCCCCATTCTGATGTTTCTGCTGTTTCCGATTCCGGCGAAATACTTTGTCGCGATTCTCGGAGCGATCGCGTTTCTCACCTCCCTGGAAGGCAACAGCCCGATCGCGGCGACGACGCATCTGGGCGGACTGCTCGTGGCGTACCTCTATCTGCGCGGCGGCCGCGGCGGGTTCACGGCTGAAATAAAATATCGTTATCTGAAGTGGAAGATGAACCGGATGCGCCGCAAGTTTGACGTGTATTCCGGCGGCCGATCGAATTACGATCGCCACGTCCACTGACGCGCATTCCTTCTTCTCTCACACGGCGCGCGCGAGCGCTGTTCGCGGCCGGCCTGCTCCTGCGGCTGATCTGTCTTCCACTCGCGGGCACGGGCGACGTCGACGTGTGGAAAACGTGGGCATACGGCGCGACCCGGGACGTGACCACGATGTACGGCGTCGGCGGCCACCCGACCGAGCGCGGAATCGTCCGTTGGGGAGCGCGGCGGACGACGGTCGACTATCCGCCTGGCACGCTGTACGCGCTCGCGATCGTCGGCCGACTCTATCGCGCCTTCGACCCGCCCTTCCGCGACACGCTGGGACTCCTCATCGCAATCAAGCTTGGCATTCTCACCGGGGACGTGCTCACGTGCCTGTGTCTCTTCGCGCTTGTCCGCTGGCGCTACGGTGACGATCCCGCGCTTCTAGCGGCGCTCTTCTATTGGCTGAACCCGGGCGTGATTCTGGACGGCGCCGCCCTCGGGTATCTCGATCCCTGGTCCGCCGCGCCCGCGATCGCCGCGATCCTCGCGGCCGACACCGGAGCGCCAGTCCTCTGCGGCGCGGCCATGGCCGTCGCGCTGGCGATGAAGCTGCAGGCGATCTTTCTCGTACCCGTCGCCGCGATCGTGTTGTGGAACCGCACGCGCGGACGCGTGTTTCTGATTGGCCTCGTGTCCGGCGTCCTGTCCATTGCGCTGCTGCTCGCGCCATTCATCTGGCAAGGCGCGTTGCTGAATGTCGTGCAAGGCATATCGTCGCTGCTGCACCACGACATGCTGTCGGGGACCGCGGCGAACGTCTGGTGGATCGTTTCGTGGGTGCTGCGCGCGGGCGACGAGGTCCGCAGGGTCGGACGCCTGCACGCCTACCGCATCATCGTCCGGATTCTGCCGATCTCGTCGTTCGTTCACCTCGGCTACCCGAATCCGCGACCATTCGCGACCGCGGCCGCGGCGCTGATGATGACATGGGCCTTCTGGCGCGCACGGCGGGCGCCGACGTCCGTCGTTCTTGCGGCGGGCGCTCTGGCGGTGCACGCGTACTTCGTGCTGGCCGTCCAGGTGCACGAGAATCATCTGTTTCTCGCGCTGCCGCTGATGGCTGCCGCGGCGGCGCTGCTGCCGACGCTGCGCGGACCGTTCGCGCTGGTCAGCGCCATCTTCACGCTCAATCTGTTCTTGTTTTATGGGATCGGGCGCGGCGTTCCGCTGCCGCCGCGCGGGTTCACCTGGATCGACGCCACCGTCGTTCTGTCATTTGTCAACGTCGCCGCGCTCGTGTGGCACGCGACTCGCTTCGCCGGCTGCTGTCGGTCGATGTTGACGACTATTGACGGATGATGCCGGAGACTGCTGCTGGCGTCTACGTCTTGTGGAAATAGTGGTCCGTATGATCGAGCCAGTCCTGGCGAATCGGCGCGAACACGTCGAGCTCGAAGGTGTCGTCGAGCGCCTCGGCCTGATGCTCGACCCATGACGGGATGTGCAGGACTTCACCTTCGCGGACGGTGATCTCCTCGCCAGCGATCAGAAACTTGAGCGCCCCCTGCAGCACGTACGTCATCTGCTCGCTCTCGTGCGAGTGCATCGGCACCAGCGCGCCTTTTTTCAGATAGATCTGCGCCAGCATCTCGCGCTCGCCGGTGACGAGCTTTCGCGAGATCATTTCGGTCACTTTTTCGAGGGCCAGTTCGTCCCAACGGTGCAGGCTCACGGCGGTCGGCATAGGCCGGTGATTGTACCCTGCAAGGTATAATGACGAGGCATGAAAGCTGCCGTCGGCGCCGAGAAGTCCGCGAGAGCCGTCGCCACGCGCGATGACGAAGGGCTCTCGCCATCCGACCTCCTCCGCGCGTACCGCACGATGGTGCTGTCGAGGAAACTCGACGACAAGGAGCTGCAGCTCAAAACGCAGAGCCAGATTTTCTTCCAGATCAGCGGCGCGGGCCACGAAGCGATCCTTACCGCCGCGGGGACGCTGCTCAAACCGGGGCACGACTGGTTCTATCCGTACTACCGCGACCGCGCGCTCTGCCTCGCGCTGGGCATGACGCCGCTCGAAATGCTTCTCAGCGCCGTCGGCGCGGCCGATGATCCGAATTCCGGCGGACGGCAGATGCCGTCGCACTGGGGCCACAAAAAGCTCCACATCGTTTCGCAGTCCAGTCCGACCGGCACGCAGTGCCTGCAGGCCGTCGGGTGCGCCGAGGGCGGACGGTTGTTCGAAACGATTACCGCCATCCGCGGCCGCGAATCGCGGTATGCCTCGGACGAAATCACCTATATCTCGCTCGGCGACGGCACGACCAGCGAGGGGGAGTTCTGGGAATCGCTCAGTTCGGCGTGCACGCTCAGGCTGCCGATCCTCTATCTCGTCGAAGACAACGGCTACGCGATCTCGGTTCCGGTCGAGGTGCAGACGCCGGGGGGCGATATCTCGAAGCTCGTCTCGTCGTTTCCCGGCCTGCTGGTTCAAAGCATCGACGGGACCGATTACGTCGAGAGCCACCGCGCGATGCAGACGGCCATCGCGTACGCGCGGGGCCGCCGCGGCCCGGCGCTCGTCCACGCGCGGGTCACTCGCCCGTATTCACACTCCCAGTCCGACGACGAGAAGCTGTACAAGCCGGCGGAGGAGCGGGCGGCCGAGGCGCGCCGCGATCCGATTCGGAAACTGGCGACGTTTCTGGCGTCTGAACGCATCGCCGATGAAGGCGATCTGCAGCGGATCGGCGCCGGCGTGGACGCGGAGATCGCGGCGGCGGCGGACGAAGCCCTGAAAGCGGCGAAGCCGGCGCGCGAGACAGCCACGCTGTACGTCTACTCGGCCGACGTCGATCCCTCGTCGGCGGAATTCTCGACCGCGGCGCAGCCGGAAGGCAAACCCGACACGATCGTCGCGGCAATCAATCGCACGCTCAAAGACGAGATGCGCCGCGATCCGCGCATCGTCGTCTTCGGCGAAGACGTCGCCGACGCGACCCGCGAGGCCGCGCTCGGATCGGTGCCCGGCAAGGGCGGCGTGTTCAAGGTGACGCACGGCCTGCAGCGCGAATTCGGCAGCGTCCGCGTCTTCAATTCGCCGCTCGCGGAAGCGAACATCATCGGCCGCGCCATCGGGATGGCCACCCGCGGCATCAAGCCGGTCGTCGAAATTCAGTTCTTCGACTACATCTGGCCCGCGATGCACCAGATGCGCAATGAACTGGCGCTGATCCGCTGGCGCTCGAATAATGGATTCAGTTCGCCGCTGGTGATACGC
>JBOGIZ010000066.1:0-3994 GCA_050747805.1 Vicinamibacterales bacterium
GTCACGGCTGGGCCGTGACGATGACCCAGTAGTTCAAGCGTTGTGCCACGCGAAACCCTCTGTTTCCTGCTGCATACGGGCGAGGTCGCGCGCGGGACTTCGCCTCTCTCGGCAAATCCTTGCTCAAAATGACCGGCGCGACGGCGCCACCCGATCGACGAAATCCTGTTGAGGTACGCGTCTTGAATGTAATGGGAAACCGAGTGGACACTCGCCTTCCTGTGCATTCGATTGATGCAAATGCGCCGTCGCACGGCGCTGCCGGAAAATTGATGAACAAACCCTACGTGGCCATTGTCGATGACGATGCGGCGTTTGCCGCGTACCTGAGAACGTTCCTTTCTCTTCGCGGGTACGAAGCGCGCTGCTATACGCGCGGCGATGAACTGCTCGCCTCTATGAAGCAGACCGAAGCGCCGGACGTGGTGCTGCTCGACGTCATGATGCCGGGGCTCGACGGCATGGCCACGCTGCGGGCGCTGAAGGCCTCGCGGCCCGAAGCCCAGGTGATCATGTTGTCGGGCCGCAATCAGGCGTCGACGATCGTCGAAGCTGTACGGCTCGGCGCGGCAGACTATGTCGTCAAGCCGGACGACCCGGAAGGTCTGGGAGAAATTGCGCTCGACGTCGCGATCAAGAACGCGATCGAGAAAAATCGGCTCGTCTCGGAATTGAGCGAGCTCCGGCAGCAGCTCTCCGACGACGAAGACCGCGCGGTGTGGGGCAATACCGAGAAGATGCGCGCCATCGCGACGGTGATCGAACAGGTGGCCGACAGTGATGTCACGGTACTCATCCGCGGCGAGAGCGGCGTCGGCAAGGAACTCGTCTCGCGCGCGATCCATCAGCGCTCGACGCGGCGCAACCGGCCGTTCGTGAAAGTTAATTGCGCGGCGCTGCCCGCCGAACTCCTCGAGAGCGAGCTCTTCGGACACGAGCGCGGCGCGTTCACGGGCGCCGCGACCACACGCATCGGCAAGTTCGAGCAGGCCGACAGCGGCACCCTGATGCTCGACGAGATCGGCGAAATGAAGCCGGCCCTCCAGGCCAAACTGCTCCACGTGCTGCAGGACGGGGAGTTCACGAAACTCGGCAGCAACAAGCGCATCCAGGTCGACGTGCGAGTCGTCGCGGCGACGAACCGGGATCTCGAGAAGATGCTCGTCACCGGCGATTTCCGTGAGGACCTCTACTATCGTCTCAAAGTCATCGAACTCGTCGTCCCGGCCTTGCGGGAACGCAGAGACGAGATCGCCACGCTCATCGATTTCTTCATCGCGCGCTACGCGCGGAAATACAACCGTCCGGCACGGCCGATCTCGGAACAGCTGCGCCACCTCTTTATGCAATACGACTGGCCCGGCAACATCCGCGAGCTGGAGAACATGATCAAGCGGATCGTGATCCTGCAAGACGAGCAGCTCGTCATCCGCGAGATCGAGCGGAACATGCAGCGCGCGCTCGCGACGGCGGCCGCAGCCGCGGTCGGCGTTGGCGCGGGCCCGTACAGCCTGCCGATGCCACCACTTCCATACGCTCCGCCGCCTCCGATTGCCGCGCCCGCGGCCGAGACGGACCCAGGCGACGAGCCCGACGGCGAATCCGATGAGGCCGCCGCCTCGACGGGGGGATCGCTTGCCGCCGTCGCGAAAGCCGCGGCGATTAAGGCCGAGCGCGCGGCGATCGAACAGACGCTCCGCCAGGTGCACTGGAACCGCCGCAAGGCGGCTCAGATCCTTGGCGTGAGCTATAAGACGCTGCTGAACAAGATCAAGGAATGCAGAATCACACGCGTGTGAAGTTCCGGACCTACCCACTATAAGCATCACGCTACCGATTTTCCCGCCTGACCTTCGAACCATTCCCCCGTGAACGCGTAAAGTCCGCCGGTTTCGCCAACAACTGCAAAACTTTACTGTCGTGGCACCTCGATTGCTGAACTGCCCCGCGTGCAGTGGGCCAGCCAGCCGCGTTTGTGCGATTCCCGTGAGAACGAAGAAGACGCGGCCGCCTCGGCGGCGTACGTTTCTCGGCGGCCCCAGGGAGAACTGCTCGGCACGAGCGACAAGATGCGCGAAGTGCGCGAGCTCATCACGCGCGTCGCCGACACCGACGTGACCGTGCTCGTCCGCGGCGAGAGCGGGACGGGCAAAGAGCTCGTCGCGCGCGCGATTCATACCGCGTCGCCGCGGCGCAGTCGCACCTTCGTCAAAGTCAACTGTGCGGCGCTGCCAGCCGAGTTGCTGGAATCGGAGCTCTTCGGTTTCGAGCGCGGCGCGTTCACCGTGGCCATTCAGCACAAGCCGGGCAAGTTCGAGTTCGCCAATCACGGCACGATGTTTCTCGACGAGATCAGCGAGATGGGGCCGGCGCTGCAGTCGAAGCTGCTGCAGGTCCTGCAGGACGGCGAGTTTGCGCGCCTGGGCGGCCGCCGCGACGTCCATGTTGACGTGCGCGTGGTGGCGGCGACCAACCGCGACCTCGAAGCGGCGGTCGGCGACGGCCAGTTTCGCGAGGACCTCTTCTTCCGGCTGAACGTCGTCTGCATCACGCTGCCGCCGCTCCGACAGCGCCGCGACGAGATCCCGACGCTCACCGGGTATTTCTTGCGCCGTTATTCAGAGCACTACAACAAGCCCCTGCTGGCGCTCGCCACCGATACGCTCCGGCTGTTCGCGGAGTACGAGTGGCCCGGCAACGTGCGCGAACTGGAGAACATGGTGAAACGGATGGTGATCCTGGGCACCGACGCCTCGATCCGGCGCGAGGTGGCGGATGCGATCGCCGGCCGATCGCGGCACACCGGACCGATTCCCGCGCTCCGTGACGAGCCGACCGCATCCGGCGCGCCGCGGCCCGACCCAGGCCCGTCCGGCGGCGCGGCATCGATGCGCGTCGACGGCGCCGCCCACGTTCCGGCCGCGGCCCCGGCGGGCCTGATCGGATCGCTCAAGGACATCGCGCGGACGGCCGCGCGCGAAGCAGAGCGCGAACTGATTTCCAGGACGCTGCAGCAGACACGGTGGAACCGGCGCGAGGCAGCTGAAATCCTCGGCATCAGCTACAAAGCGCTCCTCTACAAGATCAAGGAAGCCGAGCTGGATAAAGCCTCGTAATGGCGGCCGAACCGTTCCTCGAAGAGGACTTTCGCGTGCTCACGCCGGAGGCGTTCGAATTCGTGCTGACGAACGAGTTGAAGCGCGCCGTCCGATCCCAGAACTTCCTCACGCTCGTGACGATGGAACCGCGGGCGGCCGAGGGTGCTGCGGCCGCGCGGCAGATCGCGCGGCTCGTCAGCCGCGAGGTAAGAGAAACCGACTTGCTTTCGGCGACCACTCAGGGGCAATTCGCGATGGTCCTGCTCGATGCGGACCTCCAGAACTCGATGCGTGTCATCGATCGACTGATGGCGCGACTCGAGCACTACCAGTTCGCCGCGCCGCTCGACATCGAGGTGGGCGCGGCGTGCTGTCCGACGCACGGAGTCGACGCCGAAACGCTGCGCCGCGTCGCTGCCTCGCGGCATCTGCCGCGCGCGGGTGCTTCGAACGCCCAATAAACAGGTGTGCCATGACGATGAAAACTTCGCTGCTCACGACGCTCACGTTTCAGGTTCTGCTGAGTACCGCATTCGCGCAGACGCCCACGCGGCCCGCGCCGGCCGCTCACGACATGACCACGGCCGCGTCGACCGTCGCAGGCCCCGCCGATGCGCCGAACGACTATCGGCTCAACCCGGGAGACAAGCTCGCGATCGACGTCCATGAGGACAAGAGCCTGTCGGAGACGCTTCAGATCCGTCCTGACGGCAAGATCACGCTCCCCTTGGTGGGCGACATCCCGGCGGCCGGCCGTACGACCAACGATCTGCGCGGGGCGATCGCGGCGGCGCTCAAGGAATACATCGCACAGCCGACGGTGACCGTGATCGTCCAGGAGACCGCACCCCAGGTGGTGTACGTGATGGGCGAGGTGAGCAAGCCCGGTCCGCAGG
>JBOGIZ010000067.1:0-4926 GCA_050747805.1 Vicinamibacterales bacterium
GGCCGGAGACCGCCGACCGGGCTGATACGTGGACCGCGCGTCCTTGACGATCAATCCCTCCCAGTGTTCCTTCACCGCTCGCGCGTACATCGCGCGGCCGTCGTCGGTCACCTGGTCGCTGAGGCGAATCGCGTCTTGCCTCTGACGGCCGGCGCTGCGCGATGCGCGGACGCTGCGCCGTGGCCTCGCGGTGTTCGCGGTGGCCGGCTTTATCCGGAAGACGGCCTCGAACACATGCTCGAGTCGCGCGCGCCGCTCGGAGAGCGGCAGACGACAGAGGTCTTCAGACCCATCTCGCAGAAAATCGAACAGGATGAGCGCGGTGGGCTGCGCGCGCTCCAGGCGTTCCACATCGCGCGGTCCGATCACGTGGATGCGCCCCTGCAGCCGCTGAAATCCGGCCGGCCGTCCGTGCTCGTCAAGCGCCACGATCTCGCCGTCGAGGACGAGAGGCGTCTTGACGCGAGCGACTTCGAGCGCGGCGACGATGGAGGGGAATTGCGCGGTTTTCTCGTTGCCGTTGCGCGACCAGAGCCGCGCGGCGGCGCCGTGCGCGTGCGGCGTCAGCTCCACGAGGGCGCGGATCCCATCGTACTTCGGCTCGTAGAGGAGTCCCTTTTGCCGCATCGGCGCGTCCGCGAGCGTCGCGAGCATCGGTCGCAGATTCACCCTGAGATTTTAAGCGAGGCGCGAGGCGCGAGGCGCGCGGTTACGTCCTCTGAGAAATGCCGCGCGGACGCGGTGGATTCAGGGGAGCAGACGGACAGCGGCTTCCAGTGCGATGTGGAGGGCGGGTGCCGCCGCGATGGCCGCGATGGCCAGTGCTCCGCCGAGCGCGCCGCCGAACAAACAGCCGGACGGATGCGGCGCCTCGAACTCCACAGGGTCAATAATTCTTCGGACTCGCGATTCGACGTCGCCGCCGAGGTAGAACGCGCTCGCGGGTGCCGGGAGCTCGCCCGATGAGGCGAGTCTGGCCACGCGCACCAGCGCGTGCGCGAGATCGACGCGCAGCTCCGGCGCGCGCGCGACGGCGGCCGAGTCTGCGGCCTCTTCCGTCGAGGCGTTCCACTGTGGGTAGAGCGGCCACGAGCCGGGGGGCAGATCCGCGCACACCCGAACCAGCAGGCGCCGCAGGTTGTCGCGGCGCCGCACGTGCGCACTTTCATGCGCGATCATCGCGGAGAGCTCCCCGGCCGTGCACGCGCGCAGGACGCGCTCCGAAATAAACAGCCTCGGACGAAATACGCCGACGATTGCCACGACGGGAAGCGCTTCGTCGATGATGATGGCATCGAGCGCCTCTCGCGTCTGGAAAGGACGTCCGCGACGGCGCCACTTGTGCGAAAGCCGATGCGTCGCATACCAAGCCCCGCCGATTCGATACAGGACCTGGATCAGGAGGGCAAGCCCGGCGAGCGCAGCGATCGTCAACGCGCGTCCGGCTGACTCCATTGTCCCGCGCGGCTCGAACCACAGAAACGTCGGCAGGACGACCGCGAATGCCCAAATCGCCGCCGCGGCGGTCGGCGCGATACGAAGGCGGAAGAATATGGATGCCTGCCGCGCCGGAGCCGTACCGCGCGCGCGCCGCAGAACCGACGGCGTCATCCACCCGACGACCAGCGCCGCGCCGACCGCGCCGAGCGCGAATGCCGCAAAGGCGATCGAGAGCGCCAGCCGCCAGAACATCATTCGCCCGCCTCCTGCCGTCGCCGCTTCTCCCGTACGAGCCGTTCGAGCTCGTCGAGCAGCGTCTCGTCGTGCCGACTTAGCTCATCGAGAAAACAGGAAAGAACGGGTTCGCTCCGGCCGGGCCGCAGCAACGGTGCGATCGCGCGCGCGACGAGGCCCGATTCAAGCTCCTCGCGCGTGTGTGCGGGCTGGTAGAGAAACGCACGCCCGTGCTTCCGCCGTTCGAGCGCTCCCTTCCGGTGCAGCCGGTCCATCGTCGTCATCAGCGTCGTGTATGCGGCCCCCGGGAAGTCGTCCTGCAGGTCGCGCACCGTCGCCTCGCCGCGGCGCCACAACGCTTCGAGCACCCGCACCTCGAGCGCCCCGAAGGCGGACGCGAGCCCAGATCCTCGGAGGCGGAAAAACATCATCTCAGCATAGCACTCCGCAGCCGGCGCCTCGCGCCTCGGCCTCGCCGCTCGCACCTCGCACTACGACGTCTGGTAGTAGTTCGGTGGCGCTCGATAGACTGGCCGAATGGCAAGACCCATTTCGCTGCTACTCGTCCTCTTCTGCCTTGGATCGGTCTCTGCGTTTGCGCAATCGGTGAACACTGGAACTCTCGTCGTCATCGTCACCGACACGACCGGCGGCGTGCTGCCGGGCGCCACGGTGACGCTGACCGACAGCGACACGGGCGCAAAGCGCCACGCGACGACAGGCCCGGACGGCTCGGCGACGTTCGCGTCGCTGACGGTCACCGGCACCTGGGTGCTGGGCGTCAACATGGAGGGATTCGTACCGCAGAACGACGTGCGCGATCTGCGTCTGCGCGCCGGAGAAACGGCGACGGTGAGCGTCGCACTCGGTGTCGGCGAAAAAAGCGCGGTGACCGTGTACGGCACGACGCAAGGCGTAAGCGCCAATCCCCAGCAGGGACAGCATCTCGACGCGACGCAGATCAACGAGACGCCGATTCTCGGACGCAAGGTGTCGAGCGTGCCGCTGCTCAACTCGGCGTTTCGCCCTGGCAAGGGCACGGGCGATCTCTTCGTCAACACGACCTACATCATCGCGGGCGCCGGCGGGCGGCGTGAAACGACGGTGGCGGTCGATGGCGCAAGCGACGACGAGCCGTGGGGACGTCAGACCGGCGTCGTGACGATCCCGATGGGCGCGGTGCAGGAAATGGCGGCGCTCACCAACTCCTTTTCGGCGGAGTTCGGCTGGACGGCGGGTCCCGCGGTGAACATCGTCACCAAGTCCGGATCGAACACTGTTCATGGCGAAGGGCTCTACATGGGCCGCCCTTCGGGCATGGAGGCGAAGACGTTCGGGGCGAAGGACTTCTGTGCGCCGTCGATCTCGACATGCACGGTTCCGAACACCCTTACCGCGGTGGCGGCGGCTGACACGCCGGACGTGCTGAACCAGGTCTCGGGAACGCTCGGCGGTCCGATCGTGAAGGATCGAGCGTTCTATTTCGCGTCCGACGACTACACGGTGCAGAACCGGACGACGGGGCTCTCGAGTGCGCTGCCCTCATTCGTGCTGAACAATGGCGCGCTGACGTACACCGGGCACTACCATCAGGAGCTGGGCGACTTCCGCGTGGATGACAAGCTCACGACGGCGCAAACGCTGATGGTCCGGGCGAACATCGATCGGTTCTACGATTCCAATCCGCAGGACACCGTCGGCGGAACGAGTGCGCCGACCGTCGCGCGGACATACGCCAGGCACGGCTGGTCGACGCAGGTGAACCACTCGACGGTCATCAGCTCCAACCTGCTGAACGAGGCGCGCTTCGACTTCCTGGATGCCGACCCGGTGACGCAGTGGACCCCGGCCACGCTCTCGACGGCGTACTCGCGCAGCGGCTCGGTGCCATTTACGATCGGTCAGTCGCGCGCGGCCAATCTCTACAGCCGTCAGGCGCAGTTCTCCGATGGCGTCACGTGGTCGCACGGCAAACACCTGTTGCACGCCGGCGGCCTCGCGACGCGGAGCACGTCTGGTGGAACGGGCGGTGAATTCGGGACCGCGGTGCTCGGCACGTTCACGTTCAAGAACACGACCACCGCGCCGTTCGATCAGCTCACGCTCAACGACGTGCAGCAGTACACGCAGCCCATCAGCTTCGGCATCACGAGCTACGTCGAAAACCAATGGCTGCTCTCGGGGTACGCGCAGGACACGTATCGGGCGACCAACGATCTGACCGTGGATCTCGGCCTGCGGTACGACCGTCAGACCCTGACGCAGGCGATGAAGAATTTCGAGCCGCGCATCGGCTTCGGCTGGCATCCGAACGGCAGCCCGAATCTGGCCGTTCGGGGCGGCTACGGCATGTACTACACGCAGATCCGTTCGAACGTGGTGGCGGCGGCGCTCACCGGCGGCCTCAACGGCCTCACGACGTACACCGCGGTTCCCGGACAGCTCGGATTTCCGACGTGCCTGACCGGATCGTGCCTGCCGCTCGCGTTCGATCCGCGCACGCTCGCGCCGTCACAACTTCCGGCGCGCGACATCACGATCCTGCCCGGCATGCGGAGCTTCTACGAGCAGCAGTTCGCGCAGTACGGCCTGAATTTCGACGCGGTGCCGAATTATCCCAGCGCGCTCCTCAATCCGCGCAGTCAGGTCATTTCAGTCGGAGCCGAACGGGAGTTCGGCAAGGGCTTCTTCGTATCGGCCGACTACGTCCACCAGTGGTGGGTCAACATCGATCGCACGGTCGACCTGAACGCGCCCGCGCCATTCGACCGCACCGCGTCTGGCCAGGTCCGGACGGTCGCAGCGGCGAACGCGACGCGTCCGATCCTGCCCGTCAACGGCGGCGTCCGGCAGGTGAACGTGCTGATGAACCTCGGAGACGCGCAGTACGACGGTCTGCAGACCCAGGTTACCTACCGCGGCAATGCGAAGATGTTCGCGTCGGTCAGCTACACGCTGTCCAAGTCGATGAACAATACCGAGCCCGATGGCGGCGGCATCGGACCAAACGATTCGAACATCGCGAGTCTGCTCACGCCGGAGTGGGGCCCGAGTTTGCTCGATCAGCGCCATCGCGCCGTGATCTCCTTCAACTATCAGTTCCCGTGGACCATCACCGCCGGGACCGTCACCGATCTCGGATCCGGGCGGCCGGTGAACGCGACGACCGGAATCGACAACAACGGCGATGGACTCAACAACGATCGCCCGGTCATCAACGGCGCGGTCGTGAGCAAGTCCGCGTTCATGAGC
>JBOGIZ010000068.1:0-1581 GCA_050747805.1 Vicinamibacterales bacterium
GGTCTGTTCCTTGCGCTCCACGGCCTGCTGGTAGGCGTAGGCGGCATCGTGGATTTCCTTTTGCGGATAGCCGCGCTCGATGGCCGCCACCATTCCGCCCATGCGGTCGATCGTGTCGAAGTAGGCCAGCGCCTCTTCCTCGAGGTCGCGCGTCAGCTTCTCGACGAAGTACGACCCGCCGAGCGGATCGACCATGTTCGCGACGCCGCTATCGTACGCGATGATCTGCTGCGTGCGCAGCGCGAGCGTGGCGGCCGCCTCGGTGGGCAGCGCCAGCGCCTCGTCGAGCGAGTTGGTGTGCAGCGAGTTCGTGCCGCCGAGCACCGCCGACAGGGCCTGGAGGGCCGTGCGGACGACGTTGTTGTACGGCTGCTGCGCGGTCAGCGACACGCCCGCGGTCTGCGTATGGAAGCGCAGCTTCCACGATCGCTCCTGCTTCGCCTTGAAGCGGTCGCGCATCACCTCGGCCCACAGCTTCCGCGCCGCGCGGAACTTGGCGATCTCTTCGAAGAAGTCGCTGTGCGAATTGAAGAAGAAGGAGATCTGCGGCGCGAACGCGTAGACGTCCAGCCCCGCATCGATGCCGTATTGCACATACTCGATGCCGTCGCGCAGCGTGAACGCCAGCTCCTGCAGCGACGTCGAGCCGGCTTCGCGGATGTGATACCCGCTCACCGAAATCGTGTTCCACTTCGGCGCTTCCTTCGCGCAGAACGCGAAGATGTCGGTGATGAGCCGCATCGATTCGCGCGGCGGGTAGATGTACTCCTTCTGCGCGATGAATTCCTTCAGGATGTCGTTCTGGATCGTGCCCGACAGCGTCCTCCAATCGGCGCCCTGCTTCTCGGCGACGGCCAGATACATCGCGAAGATCATCGGCGCCGGCGAGTTGATCGTCATCGACGTGCTGACGTCGGCCAGCGGGATGCCGTCGAACAGCGTCTCCATGTCGGCGAGCGACGTGACGTTGACGCCGCACTTCCCCACTTCGCCGAGCGACAGCTCGTGATCCGGATCGCGCCCCATCAGCGTCGGGAGATCGAAGGCGACGCTCAGCCCGGTTCCGCCGGCCTTCAACAGCGCTTTGTAGCGCTCGTTGGTTTCTTCGGGCGTCCCGAACCCCGCGAACTGCCGCATCGTCCAGAGCTTGCCGCGGTAGCCAGTCGGATGAATGCCGCGCGTGTATGGAAAGGTGCCGGCGGCCGCGAGATCGCGCGCGGCGTCGAGATCGCGAAGGTCATCAGGCGTATACAGCCGCTCGATGGGCCGGCCCGAGATTGTGGTGAACGGACCGGGACGTTCCGGCGCCTTCGCAAGCACGGGCGCGAGCACCTCCCGCTCCCAGCGCTGCTTGTCGGATTCCGCCTCGGTGACGCTTTTCATACGATTTGTCATTATATCGCCCTGTCTTGACGACCCCGCGAGCGCCCACCTCCGCCAAGGCTACGGCGGGTCCGCCGAAGCGTTGCGAAGGCGGAAGCCACGCGCACGCAGCGTGCCGGCGCAGCGGCGAGCGAGTGGGCGTGTCGCGGAGTCCGAGGCGCGGACGGAGTTGACGCCGCCAGAACAAAGGCGCTACCG
>JBOGIZ010000069.1:0-5187 GCA_050747805.1 Vicinamibacterales bacterium
TGGCCAGTCCGTAGATGCCGCCGCCGACGACAAGGACGTCGAACGAGGTGCCGGCCAGGGCGTCGAGATTCCGCGGACGCATCGGAGTATCTTAGTCTCACCCGAGGGGCGTTGCCCCTCGGACACCCCTACACACGTCCTCACTCGCCGCTTCGCCGGCTCGCTCCGGCCGCGTGGCTCGCTCGCTGCGCTCACTCGCTCAGAGAGACGATCCGAGATACCTTAGTGACGGTGCGACGAACTCGTTCGTGCATTCTTTTTTGGCGCGCTCTGCGGCCTCGGCGCTGTCGGCGTACGTCGTCGTGACAGCGTTTACCTATGCCCACAACCGCTCATGTTCGCGACTACTGGAATCATCACATCCACGATCTCGAGATCACCCGGCATCCCGTCGGGTCCGCCGGTTTCTTCGCCGACCTGGATCAGTATCACTTCGAGAAGCTGCATCATCTGCTTCGGCTGGTCGATTTCGACGGATATCGCGGCAAGCGCGTGTTGGAAGTCGGATGCGGCGCCGGTACCGATCTCGTGCGGTTCGCAAAGGGCGGCGCGATCGCGACAGGCATCGATCTGTCCTCATCGGCAATTGATCTCGCGCGCGCGAACGTCGCGCAGCAGGGATTGAGCGCGGATCTGCGCGAGGCTGATGGCGAACATCTGCCGTTTCCCGACGATGCGTTCGATGTCGTCTACGCCCACGGCGTCGTGCAGTACACGGCGGACGATCGCGCGCTTGTCGAGGAATGTCGGCGCGTACTCGAACCGGGCGGCGTAGCGGTCTTTCAGGTCTACAACCGCGTTTCGTGGCTGAACGCGCTCTCGAAGGTGATGCAGGTGCCGCTCGAGCACGAAGACGCGCCGGTCCTGAAGAGATACAGCGCCGCCGAATTCCGATCGCTCCTGTCTGGCTTTCGCCACGTGCGCATTGTCGAAGAGCGCTTTCCGGTGAAGTCCCGGCTGCACGGCGGCTGGAAGGGGACGCTGTTCAATACGTTCTTTGTCGGCACGTTCAACGCCCTCCCGCGCGCCTGGGTGCGCCGGTTCGGGTGGCATCTGCTCGCGTTCTGTGAGAAGTGAACGGGTTCCGAGGGTTCCACGGGGTTCCGGAGGTTCCAGGGGTTCTGGTTCCGGAGGTTCCAGGAGTTCGGGGTTGCCAAGGTACCCGGTTCACTGAAAGCGGAGTTCGGTGGGTGAGGGGTTCCGTGGGAGGGATTGCAGAGTGCGCCAGACTGCCGGAACCGCGAACCTGGAACCTCGCACCCCGGGAACCCCTCGGAACCAGAACCTTCGGAACCTCCGGAACCCCAGGAACCCCCGGAACCCGCTCCCACGCCCATGCAACTGATAAAAGCCCACGCCCTCGGCAACGATTTCATCCTCATTCCCGAGCAGGACGCGAGCGGCGTCACCGATGTGGCCGCGCTGGCGCGCGAGATTTGCGATCGCCATCGCGGCGTCGGCGCCGACGGCCTCATGCTGTTCAGTGAAGGACCGCGCGGCGCGCGCATGCGGCTGTTCAACGCGGACGGCAGTTCTTCGGAACTGTCGGGCAACGGGATCCGATGTCTGGCGGCCTGGCTGGCGCGCACGCGCGGCATCGATACGGGCCGCGCCATCGACATCGAGACCGACGCCGGCATCAAGACGCTCGAAGTCGTGTCGCGCGATGGTCGCCGTCTGACGTTTCGCGCCGCGATGGGTGCGCCCGAAGATGTTCAGCAGCGGCGTCTCGAGATCGGCGGCACTGCAATCGGGGTCGTCACGATGCGCGTGGGCAATCCGCAGTGCGTGGTGCTCGGCGATGTCACCCAGGAGCGGCTGCATGCGATCGCGTCGAAGCTGTCGACACACCCGGCGTTCCCACAACGCACCAATGTTGAACTCGCGATGGTCCACGCGCCGGATCGGGTTGAGATCCTTATCTGGGAGCGAGGCGTGGGCCCCACGTCCGCATCGGGGACTGGTGCATGCGCCGCGGCCGTAGCTGCGATGCAGTTCGCGAACGCAAACCGCGACGTCCAGGTCGTTGCGCCCGGCGGCGCGCAGCGCGTCGAGTGGCGCCAGTCCGACCTGTTCCTCACGGGCTGGGCCGAAGTGGTGATGGAAGGACAGTGGATCGTGTAACGCGGAGGCGCGGGCGCGGGATGCGGCGCCATTCAGAAGGAGGAGAGTCATGCGATCGATACAGTCGCGTATCTGGACACTCACGATCATTGGTCTCGTGTCGGCTCTGACAGTCGCGGTCGTCCGCGCCGAGTCGCAGACATCCGCAAGTGACAGTTCTTCTGCAGACCTCGTAAAGGAAGTGCACGGGCTGCGCGTCGCGACAGAGCGATTGGCCTCGACGGGTCTTCGCGTACAAATCGCTCTCGGTCGCCTTCAACTCGAAGAGCAGCGGATCGGAGAGCTCCAGCGCCGACTGGACGGCATACGCGAGGGCATTCGCGGCGACGAGCGGGGAACCCATCCAGAATTGAAAACGGAAGCCGGCCAGATCGAGCAGGAGATTTCGGCAGAGACTGCCCATTGGACGGACGTCGATAACGAGCTGCAGCGTCTTGAACAATCCATCGACCAGCAGCGTTAGCTCGTGTCGCTATTGCGCCTTGAGCGCCACCATCGGATCGATGCGCGACGCGCGCCAGGCCGGCAGGGCGCTTGCCGCGAGCGCGGCCGCGACGATCAGGGCCGCGACCGAAGCGACGACGGCTGGATCCAGCGGTCCGACGCCAAAGAGCAGCGGCGACATCGCGCGCCCGAGCGCGCCGGCGATCGCGACGCCGCACGCGATCGCAATAAGCGCGACGAAGACGACCTGTCCCGCGATCAGCCGGCGGACCGAAGCCGCCGGCGCGCCAAGCGCGAGCCGCAGGCCGACCTCGCGCGTGCGCCGCTCGACGATGTACGAGACGACGCCGTAGACGCCTCCGGTCGCCAACGCGAGCGCCAGCGCGCCGATGGCCGCGATGAGCAGGAGCGCAAACGTGCGCTCCGACACCGACAGAGAGACGTAGGTCGTCATCGGCTGGAGGTGAAACACCGGCTCCAGCGGATCGACGTCGCGCATGGCGGCGCGAACCGCTGATTCGATCTGCTCGGGCGGCACGCGCGATCGGATCACGAGGCTCGCCCAGCCCTGCGACGGCTTGAGCTGATCGAACAGCAGGTACACCGCCGGATTCGCCGAGCGATCGAGTCCGTACTGGTGCACGTCGCCCACGATTCCCACGACGCGCGGCCACGGACTCTGGTCGCGGCGCTCGTCGATCTGTACGTGCTGCCCGATTGCCGGCCGGCCGCCGAAATACAGCCGCGCGGCCGACTCGCTGACGAGCGCCACGGGCTCGGTGCGCGGGCCGTCGCCGGACGTGAAATCGCGGCCCGCGCGCAGCGGGATGCGCATAAGGCGTAGAAAGTTCGACGAGACGAGATAGGTGTCGAGAACGGGCGCCGCGGAGGCCGTCGGGTGCTCGCGTATGAACAGCGGGAACGTGGACGGGTGACTGAGCGGAAGCGTGCTCGCGTATCCGGCGTCCTCGACCGCGGGGATGCCGCGCACGCGCTCGACCACGGCGTCGAACCAGCCCAGCTGGCGCTCGTGTGTCGGGTAGCGCGCGTCGGGTAGAAGACTCAGCGTGAGCACGCCGTCGGCCTCGAAACCGGGATTCACGTCCATCAGCCGCAGATAGCTCCGGCCGAGCACGCCGACGAGCGCGACGAGGACGAACGCCAGCGCAAGCTCGACGCCGACGAGCATCCGCACCGTGCGCTGATGGGAATGGGGCGTGATGCCGGACGTCTCGCGCATGGTCGAAAAGGAGCGTCGAAACGTCATCATCACCGGCGCGGCCGCCGCGGCGCCCGCCACGATGACGCTGACGACGAGGCCGAAGACGAACAGCGACGCGTCGGGCCTCAGCTCGCCGATGCGCGGCAGGTTGGCGTCGCCGGTGGCGGCAATCAGGCGCGTTGCCCACCAGGCGGCGGACCCGCCGGCGGCCCCGCCGGCGAGCGC
The DNA here is from genome assembly GCA_050747805.1 of Vicinamibacterales bacterium. GTDB lineage: Bacteria > Acidobacteriota > Vicinamibacteria > Vicinamibacterales > 2-12-FULL-66-21 > JAICSD01. Next base: position 4,016 of record JBOGIZ010000069.1, read on the forward strand.
GAGCAGGACCCCCTCGGTCAGCAGCTGCCGCATGATCTGCCACCGCGTCGCGCCGAGCGCGACCCGAACGGCGAATTCCGCCTGCCGCGACAGCGTGCGCGCGAGCAGCAGCATCGCAACATTGGCGCAGGCGAGCACGAGTAGGAGCACGACGGCGAGCTCGACCGTCCACGCAGCCGTTTCGAAGCCTCCGACCACCTGCTCGCGAAGCGGTACGACGCGCGCCGACTCGCCCGCAGGATATTGATCGGGGTATTCCCGCACGAGCCCGCGCGTAATGCTCTGGATTTCCGCCTGCGCTCGATCGGCGCTAAGGCCGGCCCGCAGACGCGCGATCACGCCGACCTTGCGGCAGGCGGCCGTTCGGCACTCTGCCTGCCCGCTGTCGTACGGCGTGAACACGCGGGGCATCTCAGCCGGATTCGACATATGAAGCGGATGGAAGTCCGCCGGCAGGACGCCGACCACCGTGTACGGACCATCGACCGTCGAGATCGTGCGGCCGACGACGTCCGGGTCCGCCGCAAAGAGCGCCGTCCACGTGTCGTAGGTCAGGACGAGCACGCCGTCGCTCTGCCGACCTTCGGCGGCGCGGAACGATCGTCCGACCGCCATGCTGACGCCGAGCGTGTCGAAGAAGTTGGAGCTGACCTTCATGCCGCGCACCAGCTCGACGCCGTCGGCGCGGATGAGGCGAACGGCGGCGTCGCTGAACGTGGCGACGCTGTCGAAGGCCGTCGCGCGTGTCGCCCAGTCGTTGGCCGTCGCGTAACTGGAGGTCTGCGGGTTGGCCGTCTGGCCGTCGGTTTCGATGAGCGCGACGAGGCCCCCGGCGTGGCCGTACGGCAGCGGGTTGAGCAGTGTCCTGAGCACCGCGAAGCCGACCGCGTTGGCCGCGACCGCGAGGGCAATCGTCAGGATGGCGATCGCGGCAAATGAGCGGTGCTTCGTCAGCGTCCTGACGCCGTAGCGCGCGTCGCGCACCAGTCCCTGTAGCTGTAACGTCACTCCCGGCGCCTCCAGCGCGTGGCCATTTTCGCGTACTCGCAGGCCGCCGGCCCCGAATTTCGCGAAGACTCGACGCGCCTGCTTCTTGCAGATATTGCAGGCTGTCCGAGGAAGCGGCGCGAGTGAGCGCGGCAAACGAGCCACCTGAGCGGAGGGAGCCGAGC
>JBOGIZ010000070.1:0-3402 GCA_050747805.1 Vicinamibacterales bacterium
CCGCCGTACTCTTCGGGCACATCGGTTGCGAGCAGTCCGAGCCCGGCGCAGCGCTTGACCAGCTCGCGCGCTTTCGCCCAGTCCTTCCGTTCGAGATCGTCGAGCGCGGGGACCACGTCGCGATCGACGAACGTCTCTGCCGTGTCTCCGATCATCCGCTGCTCGTCGTTGAGGCTCTCCCGCGTGACGATCGCCTCCGCGGTGTCGTGCGTGAGCCACGAGCCGGTCATTGTTGTCCGGGGGGCTTCGCCCCGCCGGACCCCCCTGCACGCGCTCTCGCTCGCCGGCGTCGCACGGCTCGCTCCGATCGCGCGGCTCGCTCGCGGCGCTCGCGCGCATGGTTGATGCCGATGCTCATTTCGGCTCCTGAAAATCCGCCAACAGATCCTCGAGCGCTTCGCCTACTGTTGTCCGGGAGGCTTCGCCCCGCCGGACCCTCCTACACGCGCTCTCGCTCGCCGGCTTCGCACGGCTCGCGCCGATCGCGTGGCTCGTTCGCTGCGTTCCCTCGCGCTGCTGACGCGTTGCCCCTCGGACTCCCCGACACGCTTCGCTTGCTCGCCGCTTCGCCGGCTCGCGCCGCTCGTTCGCTGCGCTCCCTCGCGCTGCTGACGCGTTGCCCCTTGGACTCCCCGACACATTAGTTCGCCGCCACAGCGAAGCGATTATGATCGCTCCGGCTTTCTTGGTGCGCACCCTTGTTGCGTTCGTTCGGTCGCTCGCCACCTACGTCTCGGTGGCGCTGTACATCGTCGTTGTCGGGCCGCCGCTGCTTGGCGCGGCGCTTATTGGGGGCAACCCGGCACTGCTCATCCGGATCGGCGCGTTTGGAATCCGACTCGGCCTCTGGATGAGCGGTATTCGCGTCGAAACCCATGGCCTCGAGCACATCCAGCAGGGGCGGGCGGCCGTCTATGCGGTCAACCACGCCAGCAACGTCGAGCCGCCGATCGTGTTCGATGTCTTGCGGGATCTCTATCCGCGCCTGCGGATCCTCTACAAAGCCGAACTGCGGAAGCTCCCGATTCTCGTCCGCGCGTTCGACGTGGCCGGTTTCGTGCCGGTCGAGCGCGCGAACCGCGGTCAGAGCCTGCCCGCGATCGACCGCGCCGCCGACGCGCTCCACGCGGGCGACTCGTTTCTGATTTTTCCCGAGGGGACGCGCAGCCCGACAGGCGATCTGCTGCCGTTCAAGAAGGGCGGCTTCGTCATGGCGTTGAAAGCGCAGGTGCCGATCGTCCCGATCGCCATCTCCGGCGCCTCGGCCGCGATGCGCAAGGGGAGCATGCTGATTCGGCCGGTGCTCGTCACGGTACGCATCGGGGCGCCGGTTCAGACTGCCGGACTTGGCGTGAACGATCGCGACGCACTGATCGAGCGTGTGCGAATGGCGATCGCGGGTATGCTCCGCGCCGATTCCACCCCGTCCCCTGTTGCCGGCGACCAGCTCCCGTAGCCAAAGCGCCCGGGTGTCGCTCGTCAGAACGTAGGGAGAGTCCGCGGCAGCCCCGCCTCTGCTGTTCTCGTCGAAGCAGATACCTCCCGAGGAGGGAAAGTGTGGATGCGAGACGAATGAGTTGCCCGGGACGCCGTACGATCAAAAGGCGCGGAAATGGTTAGCCGATCTCCGAGCCGTTCCGGCCGACGATCACTTCTGCATCGGGTGTCATGTCAAGTAGACGCGTATCGCGGCTGCGCGTCTATCCGCCCGTGGTGAAGGTCATCGACCACGCGGCGAGCGGCTGCTTATCGCGGTCGGCGGTGATGCCGTCGAGGAGGTCGACTTTCACGGTACGGAAGCGATCGAGCGGCGCCGAGCACTTGATCTCGACACCGCGGCTGCCTTCGACATACTGGGCCGTGTAAGGCGGAGGGTTGGCAGGCGCTCCCGCAGGCGCCGGGCCGACGTATGACAGCCGGACGTGGTTCTTGAACGATGCCGGATCCATATCGCGCGAGAACTGAATTTTGATCGCCCCCGTTCGATCGACGTCGGTGTCGTTCGCGATCGGCATGGTGAAGATCACCGACGGCGGCGGCGCAGCCGGAATCGGCGACGCGGCGACGCTCACGTGATCGGGGGCTGCAGGCGCGTTTGCCGCCGTGACAGCGGTGGCCTCGATCCATGGCAGGGCTCCTTCGCGCCGGACCGTGCCCGTCACCTGCAGCCATCGCCCCGTGTCGATTCGACTGTTGACGTCGAGGTCGAAATCTTTGCCCTTCGGGCGGACGCCAGACACCCAGACCGCGGCGTCGGCCGACTGCAGCACGAAATCCCACCGGCCTTTGGTGCCGGCGCCTTGCGGCAGATCGGCGTAGAGGTTCGCGCCGCGAAAACGTCCCGTGACCGTCACCCCGTGCCCTGCGTACTGCTCTGGCGCGAGCGCGAGCGCGCGGATCGTCGGCTCGGCGGGAAGCGGCGAATCTTCGGCGCTCGCGCCGGTGATCACGAACACCTGACCGCGTGCCGGCCACTGGCCCTGCGCGGCCGCATCGACCACCGACTTGAGGTCGATAGAGGAGAACCGCGGATCGTTCTGCTGCAGGCGGCCGACGTCCCAGAACTCGCCACGAACTTCGATTCCGCTCCTGAGCGCTGGCGCTTCGCTCCAGAACACGTAGACAGGTTTGGGCGTCCCCACGAGACGATACAGGCCGCCGGCGGCTTCCACGTCGCAGCGGACGACGATCTGGCGTCCGTGGAAAAAGATCGGTGCCGCCAGCAGCGCCCCGATCGAGGTCGCGAGGCGTGAAGAAGGCTGGAGAACGGTGCTGAGGGTGCTGAAGGTGCCAACGGTGCTGACGGTGCTGGTGCCGCCGAGGGTGCTAAGGGTGCTCGTCGCCGCGAGCGTCTGCACGACGGCGAGGCTCGAGAGCGCCGCCGCCGACAACAGGACCGACAACCGCGGCATGCGCGGAACTGTCAGCACTCTTGTACCCTTGGCCCCGGATCTCCCCGTTGCATTCTTGGCACTCTTAGCACGAACACCTCGGCACCTTCGGCACCCTTAGCACCAGCACCTTCGGCACCATTAGCACCCTTGGCACCTTTCTCCTATTCCAGCGTCTTCTGAGCCGCGCGCGCCAGGATGACGCCCGGGAAGGCAAACGAGCGGTCCTCCGTCGACAAGTCCCGTCGTGCCTCGTGCCGATTCCGTACAGCTCGAGCGTGACGGCTATGAAAATGCCGCAGGCACCATAGGAGGAATATTACAACGGTGCTGAGGGTGCTGACGGCGCCGGAGCGGTGAGCCATAATCTCTGGCGTGTCACGGAACCCGCTGACAGGAGAATCGCCGATTCGCGAGATGGCGGAGCCTGTCCCGGAGCTGACGACGAACCGCTTGTCGGTGTATCTGCGATGCCTGAACGTGCTCGATGCGGCCGTGGTCCGGACGGTGT